>JBBSPP010000016.1:0-14435 GCA_038258625.1 Chitinophagales bacterium | reverse complement strand
CTAGCGCTCCATCTACTTTTGAAATTCTAATGTTTGGGATGTTCGGATCTGCATTATTACCACTTGTTGGTAATAATGGGAAACTACCGGCTGCCAAATTATAATCGGCAAAATCTGCTTGCGTTAAATATAAAGTAACCGTGGCCGGGCCATTACTTGATGGCGTGATTGTATAATTACGGCGCACATATGGCTGACCATTATACGTTTGTACCGTTGGGGTAACCGTTACCATGCTCATTACATTTCCTAATACGTTTCCGCCAACACCATCATTTACGGTTGCTATTATATTACAACTTGCATCGTAATAATTTTGTGTGCTACCATCTGGTTGCAGAATAGTTTGGCTAGCCGTACCAGAGTTTGAGGCCGAGTTGCTTGCACTGGCTTGCGCCAAAATACTGCTTGTGGTATTTACTACTACGTTCACTGTATCTTTTGCAGTACAACCGTTGCCGTCAGTTTGGGTAGAAATGTAGCTAGTATTTACCGTAGGCGAAACAATTTGGGCAGCACCTGATAAATTACCTGGCATCCAAGTGTAAGTATATACAGCAGGAGCTACAGTAACACCACCACTAATGGTTATAGTATAATCTTCTGTTTCACCATACACATAAGTACCACATGCTGAAGGAATGGGCAGCGTTGTTTCTGTGAGAATCACACGCATACGTGTCGCACCATTTCTGGCAGAAGTTGGTACAGTAATCATGGTACTTGGTATAGAATTAAATGCAGTAGTTGGGCCAAAGGCATACACCTCTTCACCTGCTTCAAATATTCTGTTTTGATTATAATCTATAAATACTTTGGCATAAGCTGTATAATGCGTTGTACCTGCCGAACCATTTCTGATACGTAGCGGAACTGGCACACCTGCCGTTACCGGAATGTTTACTGCCGTATAATTGGTGTAAGTTTCTGGCGTGGTTAAAGAACTTCCTGTGCTTACACCCGCAAATGCTACTGTATCAATTTTAGTATCTGCTGAGTTTGTTGCATTACTTGCACAATATAAAATCTGCGGTACAGAATCTGCAGCCACTAAGCGAATAGTAGTTCCGTTGCAAATTGTAGTAGCTGATGCACTAGCCGTATCGTAAAATTTTGGAATATAATTTACCAACACCGAACTGGTATTTTTACAACCATTTGTATCCGTACCCGTTACTACATAATTGGTAGTTGTGGTAGGTGTTACCGTTGGCATAGCGCCGTTGATAGTGCCTGGCATCCATACATAAGTAGCACCGCCTGCAGCATTTAGCACTGTGCTATCACCAGCACAAACAGTAGTTTTACTTGCAGAAGCTAGTATTGAAGGTAAAGGATTTACCATTAGTGTGAATGTTGTAGTTGTGCTACTATTACAAGCATCTGTTACCGTTACCGTATAAGTGGTAGTAGTAATTGGGCCGGCCTTTGGATTATTAATAGCCGTATTGGTTAATCCAGTTGCAGGACTCCAAGAATAAGTATAAGGCGCACCGCCACCCACTGGATTAATATTTAACTGCGTAGTATCACCAATACAAAGTATTGTTGGTGTTGCAGATACAAGAGGTGTGCCCAGTGGATTAACAAAAATACTTACGCTTGATGTTGCAGAACAACCTGCGGCATCAGTAGCCGTAACAGTATAAGTGGTGGCAGCCGTTACATTTTGTGCTTTTACAGTATCAGCAGTTGTTGTATTTAAAAAAGCAGCTGGCGACCAAACATAGTTAATGCCCGTTGGCGTGCAAGTTGTTACAATCACATTGTTTGATGGTGTGTAAGTTCTGTTTACTGCACCGATGTTCATTTCATTAGTAGTTGTTGCTGAAATGGTCCAGTTAGCCGCTGTATTGTTATCAGTAGCTACTGTACGACGCACACCTGCCGATGAAGATGGAATGCTACCAGACCAATCTGCCGCTGTTGCTGCCGGCGTTCCTTGTCCTACTACCGCATAACCATTGGTTGCTAGTACGTCAATAATTACACCCGTTGGGCTTGATAAAATATATCCTACAGGATCAGTGGATGAAACGGGATCAGAACCTAAAACTGCAGTCGCATTGTAGAAAACACCAGGAGTATTTACACCATTGGTAGTCCCTCGGTTTATTACAAAAGTCGAGTTAGGAGCAATTATATTACCCGCTGGTATAATTAGTGTTCCATTACTAGAAGCCAATGGAGCAACAACCTGCAATCTATAACCTGATACATCTACAGGAAATGCTCCCGTATTGGTTAACTCAATAGGGTCAGTAGTTGATGAAGGTATTGAAACTCCTGCACCCGTACCGCTTGGGAAAAATTGTCCAACTTCGGTAATCAAAAGAGAACCCAAAGTGGTTTTACAAGTTTTCGTATAAAGCGTGGCTGTATCCCCGACACACAAGTTGGCTGGAGATGCAATCGCTTTTAGTGTATCTATACCTCCAGAAAGTACTACGGCCGTAGCTGTAGCAGTACATCCTATAGCATCAGCACCAGTAACTACATAGGTAGTATTTTGTTGTGGCGTTGCACTTACAGTAGTACCAGTAGTGGTATTTAATCCAATAGCTGGCAACCATGAATACGAAACTGCGGAACCAGAAGCCGTAATAGTAACAGCGGTAGGCTTACAATAGCTTTGCGAAGCAGGAGCAGCAGAAACTGTTGGCGCATTATTTACATTTACCATTACGGTAGAAGTTATTGAGTTATTACAAGCATCGGTAACAGTTACAGTATACGTACCTGTTGCAGCTGGTGCCGCTTTGGGGTTTTTCAATGTAGTATTCGTAATGCCAGCTGCAGGGCTCCATACATAAGTGTAAGGTGCGCCACCGCCCAATGGGGTTACATTTAATTGGGTAGAATCTCCTTGGCAAATAATAGCCGGTGCTACCGAAGTAGTTGGCGTTGCCAATGGAGCAATAGTTACCGTTACATTGGTAGTAATAGTACATCCACCGCCATCAGTTACTGTAGCTGTAAAAACTGTTGTGGCAGGTATGTTACCCGCAACAACCGTTCTGTTAGGATTCGTAGTAATTGTATTTGGCGTTGTTGGTGTCCAAACGATGGCACTATTCGGGAAGGTATTTATTTGCAATACATTGATGGCATAATCTTCTGTTTCGCCAGAGGTAGGGCTTGAGGCTGTATTACAAGGTTCGATGTTTGAACTTACTAAATAGTTATTCATAAAACGCATCCGGTATTTCCCAGCTGCTGTGGTCGGAACAACAAAAGATCCAGATGTTGTGGAGGTATAACCGGTAGACGAAAATAATTTTTCGTTTGTAGTATTAAAAACGCCGTCTCTATCCCAATCAACATACAAAGTCCAACCATAAGTATTTGTACCTCCATCACCGATGCCCGAAAAATTTAGTGTAGAACCAGGATTGGCAATTACTTGTTGTGTAGCATAATAATCGGCATAAGTAGTAGGCGCATCTCCTGTGGTATTATTAATATTAGCAATGCCGCCTGTGGTGGTAAAATTGCTTATAAAATAAGTAATAGTACCTGCTGAATTGGGTATGCAATATCCTGTGGTAGTTCCTTGTGGTCCCGAAGATGTATCTGTAAGACTAAGGGTAGCGCTACCACCTGGACAGATAGATGCAGGAGTGGCTTTTGCTGTAAGGACTGCACCATTACCAGGTGATGTAATTGTCATAGTATTTACGGCTGGGGTAGCTAAGGTAGGAAAAGCCGCCGCCGTTAAAATTGCCGAAGGCGGACATAATGCGAGTCCAACTTTGTTCAAACCTACATTTGGTACAGTAGCATTATCCTCTGCTGTAATAAAATATTGTATCACATCACCAACTATAAGTGGTGTACCAAACAATAAATTAGGGTTCATATTAAAAGTATATGTGCTACCTACATTTGTTCCTGTTACAAATTTCCAACCATTATCGCCACTTGTATTGCCCACTAAGGCATTGGCAGTGGTGGTTCTTTTGTAATAAATGCGTGGTGTATTGGTAGTACTCACACCACTCGCATCAGTGATTGTAGCAATTATGGGTGCTATAGAACCACAAAATGTAGAACTGGTAACCGGTGTATAAACAATAGCCGGAGCCGCAGCATCTACAGGTGTTCCGCTAAATTCTAGCGCGCCTCTATCAGGAAAAGCACCACGAGTAGCGCCAGAAAAATCTAAGCTTACACTAGCAATTGTCAACCCACTATTATCGGCAAAAGTTGTGCCTGCTGGTATAAATGTGTTAGCGATGGGGCCCGCTACTAAATTATTTTCGGTGTTTGTAGCCGAGTTTCTGGGCGACATAAAGGTTTTGAACGTACTACCGCAACTTTGGTTAAAGTTGGGGTCAATGGTCAAATCATAAGGATTGATTAGGGTAGCTTGGTTCAAATTTCCATCTACGTACAAATGACTACGCGCGCCAGTCGGTGCGTATAAAACATTGTTGTTGGTAGCGTTAGAAAGTACGGTAGGCACAGTTCCTGTAACGCCTCCGCCAATAAAACGGATAGCCGCTACTGCGCCCGTTCCACTCGGTGTGGCGTTTACATTTATTATATTATTTTGTAGATTTACAGAAGTAGGCCCGCCAGTAAACCCAAAACCTGTAGCACCAAAATTGGTACCGCCAGTAAGTGGTGCAGCACTGCCTAGGTAAATTGTATTATTAAAAAAATTACAAGCACCGCCCACAGCTTCCATACCAATTACGGCATTATCAGGAGTAGCTGCGGCCGCAGAAATATTTGATACAAAATTGTTTCTTACTTCTTTTGCGCCTGCAGCAAAACAAGAAATACCGCGCGTTTGACCTGTTGCGCCTGTTGCGCTAATGGCGCGTACATTATTCCGTGCCACAGCACAAGTACCCGAGGAGCCATTGTTGTATATGCCATAAATAAGGGAATTAGATGTTGTGCTCGTTATTGTATTGATTCTACAACCCTGAACCAAATGGTTATTATTTGTACTTAGCAAATTGTAAATGCCATAGATTGTTTGTGTACCTGTACTCGTACCACCAATGGTTACATTGGTTGCCGTATCGTTCAAACAGCTTAGCTGCTGTGAACCAGTGGGATAGATCAAAAACAAGCTAGAGGCTGTAGTGCTTGAAGTAGTATAGTTCACAACCGATACTTTGTTATCATTCATTTGGCCAGTACCTGTACCAGACATTGAACTATATACTCCCCAGTATGTACCCCCAGCACCCGTGCGGGTAAAGTTGGTTACTTGGTTATTATTTGTTTTGTCTAAACCTGTAGTAGTCGCCGTATTATAAACACCATAAAATAAACCCGTACCGGCTGTAGCACAATCATGCACTGTATTAAAGCTTACATCAGTGGTAGTGGTACCACCACCATTATAAACGCCATACATTGAAGACGTATTTGCCACCACATTGTTGGTAAGCGTTACATCATTATACGTAATGCTGCGGCTACCAGTAGCAGAGAGTCCATATATACCATATATTGTACTGGTAGGTGTAGAAACTGGAATTGTAGCACTTACAATATTACCTTGTACAATATCATTGCCAGTATAATATAAGTAAATGCCATAAGCGGTACCAGCAGCCACATCTTGTCCAAAAGCAGTTATTGAGTTTGCGTCTGCCACTAATGGGCCACCCAACGTAATATTTTGCATGTAGCTTGCCAAAGTTGTATTACCTCGTACATAAATGCCCGTATAGCAATTAAAAATGGTGTTGCCTTTCATTACAATATTACTCGGAATGCCCGAGGCCACTGTAACGGTAGCCTGCGTGGCAAATCCCAACGTACTTGTATAAAGTTGCGAATTCGCCAAAATTCCAATCTCGGCCGCATTACCCGCCGAGCCGTCAAGCACTACGGCACAGTTTGTAATCGTCACATTCTGACAAGCATCAGTAGCACTGAATAATGCCAACCAAATACCACGTTCCATTTGTGAGGTAGCACTGCCACTGTTGCTAGGGTTTTCAATAAAGGGCAAATTATTGAGCGTTACAAAATCAGTACCCGCGATAGTAAAAAGAGCATCAGAGGTGGTATTCACCCCCACTTGTGACACTATGGGATTGATACCATCCCCATTGATAGTAAGTGTGGCGGCTGCACTCATGCTAGCATTTAGCACTGCCGACCCAAGTACGTAGCCCCCAGTGGGTGCAAATTGCAGAGCGGTAACATTCACCACCACATTGCCGCTAATACCGCTTGTGTTCAGTGCCGTAATGGCCGCGGCAAGGTCGGTATAGGTTCCAGGTACTGTTACAGTACCCGTAATTTGCGCTTTTGTGCAAAATGGCACAAGGGCAAATAAAATTAGGTAAAAAATTTTCTTCATATTAATCTTTTTATTAAGATGCGAAACTATATTCACGGCTCGCGAAAAAAATTAATTCTTTTTCCAAAAAGAAATCTATATTGCAAAAAGCAGGTATTCTTTTTGAGCTTGCAAATTCAGCATTTACGGCACTTTCTTTAAAATTTTTAGTGCGCCAATTTTCGCTTTTTTTAAAAAAATCAATTTGTCCGAAATCAATTAACTTTTGGTTGGCTAAAAAGGACATTCAAAATCATATTCGACCATATTTTTTTATAAAAAAAAGAAAGCCCGTTTCCACAATTTGTAGAAACGGGCTTTTTTATAGAAAATAAAATACTTAGGTAATTAATTTTGCCGCGTTACACGGAACGTACAATTGAGCGCAGCCCCATTATAAAAAGTTGTACCCGTAACTGTAGTAGAAAAACTACCCGAAATTTTTGCACCAATAGCGCCGTAGTTGGTCAGGTTTACAATAGCTGGGGTAAATGTAGCCGATGAGTCATTACTATCGTAATAGTTAAAAAGATTGTGTGTACCTGCTACTGTTTGTGGTCCGTCAAACTCAAAACTGATGTATAACGGATTGGCTGGGTTCACATTATCTGATCCAAAAATGCCCGTCACATTCTGAAAATATTGACTGAACGTACCCGCTGGCTCTACAATGCTGTAGGTAGTGGGCGTGGTAGCAGGCGGGTTGGTTACTAGGATAGTAATAAAGTTATTTTGCGCACCACACGCCAATACCGTGCCTACACTTATGGCAGCATTGGGCGTGAGGGTTACATTACTTGACCCGTTTACATTATTAGTAGCGTCATAAGCCGTAACTACCGCCGCGGTAGAAGCATTGATGCAGTTTACCGCAAAACTAAAGTTACCACTTGCATTAGTGACGCCGCTCAGCACATAGCTGCCTACAGTGAGTTTTACGGGGGCATTTACCAAGGTTACATTATTACAATCTTGCACGCTGCCCGTTACGGTGGTTATACCTGTATTGTTGGCTACCGTAATAGTACCCAAATTAATATTGCTAGCCACTGATGTAAATGATTGTATAAAAGTAGAAGCCGAATACAAATTACAACCTGAAGGAATGTACTCAAGGTTAAATGTAGCATTTACCGGTATGCCACCGTTTACGGTACCATTACTATTGGTCATGGCAGTACGCGCCGTAAGACTGCTAGTTGAGGTGGGTATAATTTTTACCAACGCACCACTAATGGGCACATTATTGGCATCTACTAGTTGACACGTAAAGTTTACAATGGCACCACCATAATCGCAGTTCCAAAAGCTGAAGTGTGAAACCGAACCTACATAACCGTTAGCGGTTCTGGTAGCTTCGCCATCTTGCTCCCACATACCGGTTATTTCATTAAAATCCCAAAGCGGCACAGTTGCTGGTGCGCTACCAACTAGGCTTGATGGTATGGGGAATGTTACCTCCGCTTTTGTACCAGCAACCAATTGTAGTTTTTGACCACTCGTACCTACCAGCTCCACAGCTTGCATACCATAAGTGGTTAGTCCTTGTTCGGCACCATCGGTAGCTAGGCCACGCAGGTCGCCGGGGAATAATAAGCCTAGGCTTGGATCGGTTGGGTCTATCCATTTTGCATAAACAGATACAGTGCCATTATACGGCAAGTTGGTAGCCGGATCCATAATGGCATTTGCCGGGAAATTAATAGCTCCGCCATTATCTATAACAATTACACCACCAGTTTGACCATTTAAGATTTTCGCAGTGGGTAGTTCCATCACCATTATTTTTACTTGGTTATCAGCGTTAGGAATTACGGTAATGGTGCGGAAGGCTTTGAAATACCCCAGCTTTTCTACTTTTATAAGCGTGGCGCTAACAGGCGTATTTATTTTTGAAAAATAAAAGAATCCATCGGCATCAGTAATTATTGAATTTGTACCCGTGCTTACAGTAGCGCCCTCAAGCGGGCTGCCATCTTCTTTTATAATTTGACCCAAAAATGTAGCTGTAGTTCTGGCCGAGTTATCAAATTGCTGACCAGGCGTTACATAGTCTTTGGTATCTTTTTTGCAGGAGTTAAATACGAGGACGCAGGAAAAAAGCATGAGGGCAATGCAAGTTCCTACTTTAAAAAATGTTGTTTTCATAATGTATAAATTTTTTGTTGTGCGAATATAGACGAAGTGTTTTTAGGAAACGTTAGTAAGAAACAAAAAAAACCCGTCCCTACTTGGTGCAGAGACGGGTTTGTATTTTTATATAAGAAAAGAATTATTGCTGACGAGTGACGCTGAAGTTGCAATTTACCACGGCATTATTATAAAATTGAAATCCGGTAACGGTGGTAGTAAAACTTCCTGAAATTTTTCCACCAATTGCACCATAGTTACTCAAGTTTACTATCGCCGCAGTGTTTGTGGCGGAGGAGTCATTGCTATCGTAATAGCGGACCAAATTGTGTACACCAGCTACCGTTTGCGGTCCATCAAATTCAAAATTGATAAAGACGGGCAATGCAGGATTAGTGGTTTGGTCAGTACCGTAAATTGAAGTACTGAGCGTATTGGTGAAATAGTATTGTGTAAATGTACCCGCAGGCTCTACAATACTATACGATGTTGGCGTGGTGGCAGGTGGGTTGGTTACATCAAATGTTATAAAATCATTTTGCGTACCACAAGCTTGTACTACGCCAGCATTGGTCGTTGCATTGGGCGAAATGTTGATGGTGCTGGATCCATTAATTGCATTGGTAGCATCAAAAGCTGTAACGATAGCAGACGTTGTACCACCCAAACAATTAATACTCACCGTAAACGCTCCTGAAGCATTGGTTGTAGCCGTAAATAAGTTTGTGCCCACTTTTACTTTTACGGGTGCATTTGCCAAAATAGTATTGTTACAATCTTGCACCGTACCCGTTATAATTGCTGGTGAAGCACTGTTGGTCACCGTGATAGGGCCAAGTGTAATATTGCTCGTGGTCGATGTCATTGTCTGTATAAAAGTATAAGGTGAGCCATACGTGCATCCCGCAGGGATGTAAGAAATATCAAATGTTCCATTTTGTGGAATAGCGCCCGTGGTTGTACCCGCGCTGTTGGTCCAACCATACCCTACCGCACTAGCCGTTGTAGCATTGGTCTGGGTAAGTTTTACAATAGCCCCGTTGATGGGATTATTATTTTGATCTACTAATGTAATAGTAAAATTTACATACGGAAAAGGATAATCACAATTCCAAAAACTAAAATGCGAAACATCTCCCACATAATTACCGCCTTGTTTGATGGCCTCGCCATCTTCTATCCACATTCCTTTGTTCTCGTCAAAATGCCACAATGGAATAGTAGCAGGGGCGCCCACCGCCATGGAAGATGGCACTGGAAATGTTACACTAGCGGGCGTGCTTTGGTTCAGTTGCAGTGCTTGGCCATTGCTGCCCACAAGCTCCACGGCTTGCATACCATAGGTAGCCAGCCCTTGCTCGGCATTACTATTATTTATTCCTCGTAGCGCACCAGGTATTAGCAACGGCAAGTTGCTACTACTTGGGTCTATCCATTTTGCAAATACACTTACTACACCTGTATAGGGCAAATTAGTTGTGGCATCTACAATCGAGTTTGCGGCAAAATTAATTGTACCGCCGTTCGCAATCTTAATTGTACCGCCCGTTGTAGCATTCAAAATTTCAGGTACAGGTAGTTCCATCACCATTATTCGGGTTTGATTATCCTGGTTGGGCAATACGCTAATTGTTCTAAAAGCCTTGAAGTAACCAATTTTTTCTACTCGAATAAGAGTGGCATTTTTAAGTGTACTAATGTTGGAAAAATAAAAGAACCCATCACCATCCGTAGTAATTTGATGAGTGCCCGTGCTTACTTTGGCACCCGTTAGCGGTGTGCCATCCTCTTGCACTATTTGCCCCGTGAAGGATGCTTTGGTCATTTCGGTATTCGTCCAGCCATTGCCACCGCCGGTTGGATTTTTAATGTCGGTCGTTTCTTTTTTACAAGAATTAAGCACAAGTAAGCAGGATAAAAATAATAGGCCAATGCCTGTACTAAGTTTTAAAAGTTGTTTTTTCATGATGCGTTTTTATTTTTTGAAAAAATATAGACGAATCCTTTTTGGCAAACGTTAGTACATTCGGCAAAAAATGCAAACCAACCGCATAATTCTCCGTGAACGCACGGTCGCCCTGCTACAAAAGATTGCCAAATCACCTCTTCGCGAGCAGGCTGTTTTTTTTGGCACCTCCAATCAGCATCATTTAGATAAAGAAATAGAGCGAATAAAAAATGGGCAGTATCAAAATTTTTATACCGGCGTGTATTACGATTTGCTTATAAAAAAAACCAAAGAAGTAATTGGCAGCGGCGGTTTTCACACTTGGTGGCGCGATCATGACCGCGCCGAATTGGGTCTGTGGCTCAACCAAGAAAAAAATAGGCGGCAAGGATATATGAACGAAGTACTACCCCTGTTATTAGATTATGGTTTTACAAAAATGAAACTACACCGCATAGAAGCACACACCGCCAAAGACAATACAGCATCAATTTCCCTATTAGAAAAATATGGTTTTAAAAAAGAAGCCACCATACATGGACGATACAAAATGCAGGATGGCACTTACGAAGATGATTATCTTTTTTATTTGTTAGAAGGATAATTATTTTTTAAAAATCATAACCCATTTCTAAAATCACGATTCCAAAAATTTGCAACCGCTATCTTTGCACACCATGACGCAGCGCGAACTTTTTTTGAAACACGTAGGCCAAACTTCTGATACCCCCTTGGCATTTGAAATATCCAAGGCGGTGGGTTGCTATTTGTATGACGCAGTGGGCAAAAAACATCTTGATCTCATTGGCGGCATCAGTGTGTGTAATTTGGGCCATGGTAATGAACGGATAAACAGGGCTATAAAAAATCAGGTAGATAAATATTTGCACGTCATGGTGTATGGCGAAACCGTGCAATCACCACAGGTAAATTTTGCCACCGCCTTGAGTGAAGTTTTACCTGATAGTTTGAATTCCGTTTATTTTACCAACAGCGGCAGCGAAGCCACCGAAGGCGCCATGAAATTGGCTAAAAGATTTACGGGCAGGAGCAAAATGATTTCGTTCAAAAAATCATATCACGGTAGCACGCAGGGCGCGCTAAGCGTAATGGGCAGCGAGTATTGGCAACAAGCATATCGTCCGTTATTGCCCAATGTTTTACAGTTCGAGTATGGCAGTCAAGCAGCGATTGATGCGATTGATACAAAAACGGCCTGCATAATAATGGAGCCTGCACAAAGCGAAGCGGGCATTGTTGAAGCACCAAAAAAATGGTATGAAGCCATCCGAACAAAATGTGATGAAACGGGTACGCTATTAATTTTCGATGAAATTCAAACAGGTTTTGGGCGGTGCGGAAAATTGTTTGCTATGCAAAAAATTGGTGTTACACCCGATATTGTTTTGTTAGGCAAAGCCCT
Source organism: Chitinophagales bacterium (assembly GCA_038258625.1). Lineage (GTDB taxonomy): Bacteria > Bacteroidota > Bacteroidia > Chitinophagales > Chitinophagaceae > JAGNRR01. Next base: position 2,624 of record JBBSPP010000016.1, on the reverse strand, counting down.
TGGCGGCGGCATGCCGCTCGGCGCATTTGTGGCCGACAAAAAAATTATGGATGCCTTTAGTAGCAATCCGGTGTTGGGGCATATCACCACATTTGGCGGCCACCCGGTAAGCTGCGTGGCGGGGCATGAAGCATTAAAAATTGTAAAAGAACTGTTTGCCACCAACGAAAATTTTGTCATAGAAAAAGAACAATTATTTTTAGAAAATCTACAGCATCCTGCTATAAAAAAAGTAGCATCATACGGCTTGCTTATCGCCATACATTTTGAAAATTATGCGCTCAACAAAAAAATAATTGACCAATGCATCCACAACGGATTATTTACCGATTGGTTTTTATTTGCCGATCATGCGCTGCGCATAGCGCCGCCGCTTGTCATCACCAAGAAAGAAATAGAAACCGCCTGCGCACTCATTATAAAATCAATTAACGAGGTAACCAATGAGCCTAGCTAAACTAGTTTGGGCATTCATTATTTTTTTATTTGCCGCTTTCATTGGTGGCTGTGTTTGGTTTGTAAGTATGGGTTATGAGCAGCTGATTGATCTTGCCATTGAGCAATTACAACGCGCTGATATTCGTACTATTTTGGAGAATCGTTTTTTCACCCACCCAAAATTTGAGACAGCGCGGATGGTAGCCAAGATTTGTATAGCACTTTTTATTGTAGCCTTGGTTGTGTTTTTGATTTATAGAAAAACGATTTGGCAACAGTTGAATGTACTTTTTCTTACTGTTAAAAATGGATTCACTTCAATGGTGAAAAGTGTAAGAAGTAGTGGACGCCATATAAAAATAATGCTAGGCGTTTTGCTAGTTTTGGTTACCGTGCGCTCCGTTTATTATACGTTGCACTTCTACCCACAGTTCGACGAATGTTGGAATTACAATTACTTTTTGAGCAACCGTTTTTTTACCACGTTGGTGGCGTATAATAATTATCCGTTGCATAATGTCATTACTTTTCTGTTCCTGAAAGTGTTACCCAGTAGCACATTCGTAATGAGATTGCCCAATATTATTTTGGGCTTGGTCAATACTTTGTTGGTTTTTGTATTAGTTAAAAAAATATTTAGCAATGAAAAAATTGCCTTGGTAGGAGCAGCTATTTTTTGCGTATTGCCCACCATCGTTTTTTATATGTTGTTTGCGCGAGGCGTTATGCTGGCATTGTTTTTTTCGTTGCTCATTCTGCACATCCTTTTTTCCAAACCCATTGGCAAATTCACCAAGGCCGAAATTATTTTGCTCATTTTCATCAGCACGTTGGGCAGCTTTGCCATGATTAGTTTCCCTGTTTTTTTAATCGTAATCTTTATCCTTCTATTGGTTCAATTCATAATTAAAAAAGACAAGCTCGCATTGCAGAAATTATTTTTCATCCTGCTTGGCACCTCATTGTTAGTACTTTTATTTTATGCACCCATGATGTTGAGTGGTGGTTTTCAGTTAGGATTTTCATCACCACATGATGCGGCAAATCTTAATTGGAAAGATTGGGTACACAAGTTGCAAGTTGTATCGCGCAATCAAATTGGTTTTTTTACAGGCTCTTATTTTTTCTTACTTTTAAATTTGATATTGCTTTTTTTAACCAAAAGAAAAAAGCTTGTTGCCCTCAATGTATTGTTGCTTCTAATTCCATTTATTTTTCCATTATTTACCAAAATTTATTTTCCTGCCCGCGCCATAGGCTTTCAGGTTTTTGCTTACCTATTTACTTTTTGCATGGTGCTCGAAATTATTTTGTACCGCACCAACAAGTTTGTTTTAGCGGCTATTACCGTTTTGATAATTGTAGGTTTTAGCTACACAACCCACCGCCATACGTTTATGACATGGAGTGCCAAGCCCGACAAATCCGCCCATTATATTGCACAAATTTTTCAGCAAAAAAACATTACTTCCTACTACGATAAGAGCAGTGGGTTTCAATATTTTGTGCCTGGCATTTTATATCATCACAAAATAAACGGAACAGACATTCAGTTTTTTACTGGCGATACGGCGAGTACAAGGTTTTCGCCATTGGCTAATTTTACCGGCAACTGTTTTGTAGAATCTCGAAGCACTTTTGTACCGAGTGCCAACCGAGAAATTTTGTATGAGTATGAGGACGTAGATACTGAACAGCCCAATGCCCACAAAGATTTTGTAGTGTACCTTCAAAATTTAAAGTAGCAAAAAGAAAAGTCTAAATGATGTTTATTTCTTACTCAAGCCCCTACAAATATTTTTTGCTATGGTTGGTCCTTCATAAATAAAACCTGTATAAACTTGTACCAAACTGGCGCCTGCATCCATTTTTTCTTGCGCATCGGCGGCGGTAAAAATTCCGCCCACGGCAATAATTGGAAGTTTGCCATTTGTTTTTTGGCTGATGTATTTTACTACTTCGGTGCTACGGGCGCGCAACGGTTTGCCGCTGAGGCCGCCCATGCCAATTTCTCCTACTTGCTCGGGCGTGGCTTTTACCACGTTTCGATTAATGGTGGTGTTGGTGGCTACTAGGCCGTGTAGTTTTGTAGCGGTTACAATTTCTATTACATCGTCCAATTGTTCGTTGGTCAGGTCGGGCGCAATTTTTAGTAAAATTGGTTTGGGCGTTGGGTAACTGAGGTT
>JBBSPP010000015.1:0-14543 GCA_038258625.1 Chitinophagales bacterium | reverse complement strand
TTGTATTATTCGATTTAGTTGGCCGCGTGGTAGATGCCACTATTTTTAATGGAAAAATAGCGGCTGGTGAGCATCAAATAAATTTAGATTTATCACCTAAAGCGCAAGGGCAATACTTACTTGAAGTAAAAACTGAAAGTGGGAAAACTACACTGCCAGTGCATAAACAATAGTTTTAAGAGCTTACAGGTTTTGAAAAACCTGTAAGCTCTTAATGGTATCTTCGCTGCTGTGGAAATAATTTTTACTTTAAAAGAAATACAAACTGTAGCGAAACAAATTTTAAAAGAAGCAGGGCATCATAAATGCCTTGCTTTTTTTGCTGAAATGGGCGCAGGTAAAACAACCTTGATAAATGCAATTTGCCGCGAGCTACAAGTAATTGATAATGTATCGAGCCCCACATACTCAATAATAAATGAATATAAAACTGCCGAGGGCAAATCAGTCATTCACATGGATTGGTATCGGTTGAAAAATGCCGATGATGCCGAAAATGCAGGCGTGGCTGATTATATACAGGCCACAAATTATTGCCTCATTGAGTGGCCCGAACGTGCTGAGCGCTTACTACCTAAGGATGCTATTATAATAAAACTAAACGTGCTTGATGAAAATACGAGAACGTGTAAATTTTAAAATTTGATTTCAGTTTGTATAAAAAAAATTACCGCACCTGCAATTCTATATTTTTATCAGCCGCTTTTTTAGCCGGCCAGTAGCCCGAAATTACAGAGATAAAAATTACGGTAAGTACCACCAAAACAACATCTTGCCAATGCATATCTACAGGGTACGCATCAATCAAAAAATTGTCTCCACCCAGTTTTAGCAATCCATAATTAGACTGTACAACCGCAAACAATACCGCCAACAAACATCCAATAGCCGCGCCAATTAGCGAAATTAAGACACTGGTGCTCAAGAATATTTTTTGTATAAATGCTTTGCTGCTGCCCATGGTGCGCAGTATGGCAATGTCTTTTTCTTTTTCTAAAATGAGCATTGCCAAGCAACCCACAATATTGAACGAAGCAATAAAAAGCATAAGGCTAAGAATGGCATACACCGCCCACCGCTCGCTGCTGAGTATCATAAACAAGGTTTTGTTTTGCTCATAACGAGTTTCTGCTTTCAAGTTATTTTTAGTCAGAATTGTGTTGAGCGATGATTTTATTTTGTCCGCATTGGCATCGTTCGCCAAGCCAATTTCTATAGAAGAATATTGCTCGCTTTTGCCCAATAAATTTTGCACCATCGCCAATGGGGCAAAGGCATATTTTTCATCAATCTCATCTTGTAAATAAAAAACGCCCTGCACTACAAAATCTTTTTGGCTAAAAGAATTCATGAGATTCAAATTATACCCCTTGGAATTTCGGAAGGCAAAACAAGTTACGGGCATCAAACTTTTATCACTTGCGCCCAATTTATTGGCAATGCCTAAGCCCAAAACTAGCGGCGATTGCATGGCAGGATTTTTAAAATCCATCATGCCATAGCTCACGGCTTTGTCCATTTTGGTGATGGCGTTATACTTTTTATCCACGCCTTTTAGCACCGCAATTGTTTGCTCGCCATTATGGCTTAGCAATACTTTTTCTTCTAATGAGTAACTTACTATTTTTATACCATCCAGCTCTTTGATAGATTTTATGGTGTTGTAATTTGCTGTAAAAGTTTTGCCAGTGGTGGCGGTAATTTTTATATCGGGGTAAAACGAATTGTAGAGGTCTTTTATAAAACCCTCAAAACCATTAAAAACAGAGAGGATAATGAGCAGCGCAGCAGTGCCAACAGCAATGGCCGTAATACTCACCCACGAAATAATGTTTATCGCGTTGGTTGTTTTTTTTGCCGTAAAATATCGCCACGCGAACCGCCAGTACATTTGTCAAAAGTACTTAGCAGTAAGTCGTAAGTAGTAAGTCATAAGTGTTATTTGCGTGTAGGGCAAAAATATTTAAATGGAATTTTAGCAAATTGTACAACAAAAAAGGTTTAGAAATTAGAACCACGCATTCCGCAATGTTAAGCTCCAAACCTCAACAGCTATATATTTAATACTACCTACTAAATACTATTTCCGCGTCAATATAAAACGCGTAATAAAAATTCCGTTTCCATCTTTATCCCCGGCATCACTTTCTACGCCGCTGGTTACAAATTTGAGCTCCCAACCTTGCTCGGATAGCAAATTTAATTTGTCGGAAATTAAGGCATCATTGCTCGCAATATTTTGAAAATTAATCCCCACCAAACTATAAAAATTAAGCAACTTAGTTTCGTCAAAGTTATCAACTTTGGCATCGCCTCTTTTTACTTTTCCTTGGTCACTTTTTTTGCCATCGGTTCGTTCGGTAGTAAAATTATCTACATTAATGTCCGACTTCTCTTCTATTATCCTGGATCGACCCGCACCGCCTGGTACAATAGATTCTATCACGGTAATTACTTTGTAGTTGGCGCTCTGCGCTTGGGTGTCGATAGTTAGTGCGCAAAAAATTAGTGCGGCTACGATTAGTTTTTTCATGTTCGTTTGTTATTTATTTTATGAGCTTTCGGACACCTGCTAGGCTACAAAAGTTTAAACTTCAAGATTTTATTTTTTATAAACTATCTATCTTCGATTTCATGCTCAACCGTAAAAATAAACTCTTTGTTATCCTCGGTGGTTTTTTTATAGCCAACGCCCTCATTGCCGAAATGATTGGCGGCAAAATATTTTCGTTGGAGCAAACCCTCGGTTTTCATGAAGTGAATTTTAGATTATTGGGTAAGGAAAATTTAAGTTTTAATCTTACCGCTGGGGTATTGCTATGGCCTGTTATTTTTATTATTACCGATATTATAAACGAATATTATGGGCAGCACGGTGTGCGCTTTTTATCCTTCCTTACCGTTGGGCTCATTGGTTTTGCGTTTGTAGCCACGTACTCTGCCATTCATTTAGCGCCCGCTTCGTGGTGGCCAACTGCGTACCAAGCCAAAGGTGTGCCAGATATGCAAACTGCTTTTGCGGCGGTTTTTAATCAAGGCAACCGAATAATTATTGGTTCAATCATTGCTTTTTTGGTTGCTCAGCTTTTAGATGTTTTTATTTTTCACAGAATAAAAAAATATACAGGCGATAAAAAAGTATGGCTGCGTGCCACTGGTTCTACTTTAGTGTCGCAGTTTATCGATAGCTTCATGGTGATGTTTATTGCGTTTAGCGGCATTATGAGCACCGCGCAAATTGTGGCAGTAGGCTTAGTGGGGTATTTTTATAAATTTATAATTGCCATTATTCTCACGCCGGTTATTTATCTTGGGCATCATTTTATTGATAACTATTTAGGCCATGAGGTGGCGCAAAAAATGAAAGCTTTGGCAATGAAAAATTAAAATATGATTTGTAAAAACTGTAACGAACAATTAATAGCGAAAGGAAAATATTGCCATAGCTGCGGGCAGTCTTCACACACCCATCGGCTGACGGTGAAGCATTTTATTACGCATGATTTGATACATGGCGTTTTTCATTTAGACAGTGGCCTACTTAGGACATTAAAAGAAATTTTTACTCGGCCGGGCGGTGTAGCCTTAGATTATATTAATGGCAAACGGAAGCGATATTATAATTTTTTTTATTTACTACTATTAATTATTGGTGCTTACCTATTTCTAAAATCGTTTGAGACTGTAGCATTAAACGAGCAACCGAGTATGATACAACTCTATGATCATGAAATGGAGCTTCAAGCATTTATTCGAAAATATATTAAGTTGGTCATTTTTTCTTGGATTCCAATTTTTGCGGTAGCTGCTGTAATTATTTTTCGTCGCTTGCGTTTTTCGCTGCTTGAATTTTGTATTCCTGCGGCTATTGCTGTAATTGGCGCGAGCATCATTAATATTTTTATTATAGGTACAAATTTATATGAAGCAAATTTTTTGCTTCATACTACGGTTAAAAACTTATTATCCTTTCTTCAAAGTTTGCTAACGTTATGTATTTTTCTTTTTCCCATGCTCACTTTTGTTCAGCTAATTCGTGGTCATTATTCCGTTATGGGTAAAATGTGGCGTCTGATGATGATATATTTTATTGGGTTGATCCTAGTTATTTTTAGTGTTGTAATGTTGTCTTTGATTATAAAACTGATGTAGCTGTTGGCTATATTTAATACTCAAAATAATTATTTTTAAATAAAATACAAATGCAAGCATTGCTAATTTCTAAAAATAATTTACTCTCATGAAAATAATTTTGTTTCTTACCGCGCTCAGTTGGTCGTTGAATATTTCTGCCCAAAACTTATACTTCCCACCAACCACAGGAACCACTTGGGATACACTAAATGCGAACAGCCTTGACTGGTGTACCAACTATTTGGACACCCTTGATAATTATTTAATTCAAGAAGATTCAAAGGCTTTTATATTATTAAAAGATGGAAAAATTGTGCACGAAAAATATTTTGGCACCTTCAACGCCGATAGTACTCACCAGTGGAATAGCGCTGGCAAAACAATAACGGCTTTCGCCATCGGCTTAGCACAAGGCGAAAAAAAACTTTCCATCAATGATAAATTGATGTGCGCTCCTTACGCGATATTCTAGATTAACAGATTGAAAAATATTCAGGTTTACCCAAATCCAGCAATCAATAAATTTACTATCTCGTGAGAGGATATTTTAAAAGATGCAAACTTGGAAATGCTAAATTCTATGGGCCAACTAGTGCATAAACAATCAGATTTAACAGGACAGAAAATTGAAATAGATATTACCAACCTCGCCATGGGTGTTTATACCTTAAAAATTATTGAGGGCGAAAAAATTAGTCGGGTGAAGATGTTGAAGCGATAATGTATAATTAGGCTTTTATTGGCAGCAATTACTTTCAGTTGTTAATGCCCAATTCTATATCACTTTTATTTAAATAAGAACTTAAATCGCGCTCCTTAAAAAAAAATTTATGAAAAGAACAATACTTAGTTTTTTAATGATGATTGGGTTAACAGTGCTTACTCAATCTACAACTGCTCAAAGCCCAGGAGGTGTAGGCACAACAAATCTTACCGCATGGTGGAATCCTGACGTTTTGCCTTTGGGGGATGCTACATCTTGGTCAACAATGTATCCCGCAGGCGCCTCGGCTATTGTCTTGACAGACGGTTCTGCGCCTTACGCATCTGTTACCAATACACCAACCGGCAATCATTCTAACTATAACAAAACGATTGATTTTACGGGTAATGTAGCAAACGCAGCGGGTCCTATGGCTATGGAAAAAACGGGCACGTTGAATTTGTTAGATAATAATGCAACCACGGCTCAGGGTACTTTCTTTGCAGTTTATTTTTTTAGCAACTCAGCTTCAGGCCAGCATATTGTTGATTATCGTGAGTCCGGCGGAGATGCCATACAGTTTAGAAAATTGTCGAATATGCGTTATGCCACAACCACATCTAATTCAGTAAATGCAACCAAAGATTTTACGGAGGACGGAATGCCAATGCTTATGAGTGCGCAGGGAAATAAAGTGAGTACTACTTCTTTAGAAATAAAATTACGATCGCTTGATTGGACGGGGCCAGGAACAAATTCATCGGCTGCTACAGGTGGGCAACTAGGTTTAACAGTGGGCATGCGCAAGGCAAACTCTAGTTCTTATACAGGTCCATTTCAATCGTTCTTATCAGAATTAATATTTTTTAATACAGACCTTGGTTTTATTGATATGCTGAAAGTTGAAAGTTACCTAGCTGTAAAATATGGGATTACCTTGGATCCTTTAGCTGCAACTAGTGGCGGGTATCTAACTTCGGCTTCTACGGCAATCTGGGATCCTACTGCTACGCTTACTTTTCACAATGATGTAATTGGTATTGGTCGTGATGATGGCAGTACGCTAATGCAAAAGCAATCTCATTCTTTTGATGATATTCAGCGTATTTATTTAAATTCATTAGCAACAAGTACGGCATCGAATACTGGCACATTCACAAATGATATTTCTTATGTAATGATGGGGCATAATTTAGGCGCACTAAACGAAACGGCTGCGGCAACTGCCGAAATGCCAAGTGGAATGAATTTGGTGAATCGCATAGGCCGTGAGTATCGTGTTACAAATACCAATATGAGCAATACTTTTAGCATTGATATGACGCTGACCAATTTTACCAACTTTACATCTAACCCCGGCGAGCTATGCTTATTAGTAGATACAGACGATGATTTTTCGAATGCAACTGTTTTCAAGGTGCCGTCTAATAGATTAGGTTTTGCCGTGAATGGTAATGTGGTAACCATTTCTGGAATTTCGACAGCACAAATTCCTTTGGACAGTACTCGCTATTTGGCGTTGGCTAGCTTTACAATACCAGCACCCATTGACCTTGTAAATTTTGATGCTAAAGCACTTTATAAAACTGTTTTACTAAACTGGCAATCGGGTGCTGAATATAACTTTAGCCATTTCAATATTCAACATTCTTTAAATGCTACGGACTGGGCTGACCTTGCAAATGTTGAAGGAAAAGGAAGTGATAGCCAGTATGAATTTGTACATAATACGCCCAATATGACGGCAAATTATTATCGTTTAAAAATGACAGATATTGACAACAGCTCAGTATTTAGCGATTTAAAAATTGTAGAATTCACAAATGGTAATGTAAAAGTTTATCCTAATCCTGTAACCAATATTTTGTGGATAGAAGGAAGTGCTAAGGAGTTGCAAAGTATAAAAGTTTATAATCATCTTGGTCAGGAAATAGGGCATCAGTTAAGTTTTGAATATTCAAATACTAATTTGGTTACTATAGATTTTTCTACATTGGCGAAAGGTATTTACTCGATAAAAACAATTAACTCAGAAACTAAATTTATACACTAGAATTTTTTGAATACAAAACATAAAGCACCAATTTGCATTGGTGCTTCTTTATTTTTAAAAATGATTTTATTAGAAACACCCAAACGTTAAAACATCTAAAAAAGACTTGCAAAATAAATTTATTTTAATTTACTTTGTATTTCAAAGCACTTTTTTATGGAAGACCAAAACCTACAAGCCCTACGCGACATTCAGCAAATGATGGCAAAGAGTAGCCGGTTTATTAGCCTGAGTGGCTTGAGTGGTATCGCGGCTGGCATCTGCGCCATGGTTGGCGCGTTTGTAGCCAACAACTGCATCAAATCGTATTTTGCCGATTATAGTCGTTACAATCATACACCAGCCGCATTGCGCAATGAATTAATCATCATCGGTTTGGTTGTTTTTATAATTGCTTTAGTATCTGCATTTTTATTTACCCTGCGCAAAAGTAAAAAAGATAATACACCAATTTGGGGTACCACTTCCTTGCGTTTACTTTGGAATACTTTTTTGCCAATGGGAATTGGAGCCGCTTTAATTTTAAAATTGATACTTGAAAATAACTACAACCTTGTAGCGCCAGCTTGTTTATTGTTCTACGGATTAGGATTAATTAACGGTAGCAAATACACCCTAAACGAAATAAAATATTTGGGCTACGCACAACTAATTTTGGGTTTATTAAATCTATGGCTTCCTTTTTACGGATTGTACTTTTGGACCTTTGGTTTTGGGGTACTGCATATTATATATGGATTTGTAATGTGGAATAAATACGAGCGAGTAGTGGGTAGTGAGTAGTACGTACAAAGTGCATCAATTCATAAAAAGGTTACACCCTATCATAAAATTGGTTGAGAAAAAATTTAAAAAAAGAGCATAAAAAATAGCGTACAATCAGAGAATACTAAATACTAGCTACTAATTAATAAAATGAACATCAACAATCTAAATAAAATTTTTGATCACCGCATTCGGCTGGGCATTATGAGTGCGCTGCTGGTAAATGATGGGGTGAATTTTAAATTTTTGAAAGAGGTACTCGGCGTAACAGATGGTAACCTAGCCTCGCACATGAAACCGCTGGAAGAAAATAAATATGTAAAAGTTGATAAAGGATTTATAGGGCGAAAAACGAACACGACTTACAAAGTAACCAAGGTCGGAGAAAAAGCTTTTCAGGAACACCTTGGCGCATTAGAAACTTTGATAAAAAATATTGGCAAACTATAACCATTTTTTTTGCTCAATTTACTTTGAAATACAAAGCACTTTTAAATAATAAATAAAAAAACAAACATGGAAAACACAAACGACACACCAAAAGCAAACCTTGGGCAAGACAACCTTAGCAACCCGCAGGAAAACGAAACACTATCATTTTGGCAAAAGTAAAAAATATTACTCAAGGGATTGTTGATAGGTTTTTTGGTTTTGATGCTACTCATTCCCACATTTTTTATTACCGAAATGATTAAGGAACGCACCTACCGCGCCGATGATGTAAAGCGCGAAATTGCCGACCAATGGGGCGGCCAACAAGAGATTCGTGGGCCCGTATTAAGCATTCCGTACTACGAATTTTTCAAAGATGCCAAAGGCAAAATAACGCAAGTAAAAAACTACGCATTCTTTTTGCCAAGCAAATTAAATATTGATGGACAACTCAGTCCCAAAATTTTACACCGCTCCATTTTTGAAATGGTAGCCTACGATGCAGACCTCAAAGTAAGTGGCAGTTTTGATAAAATAGATTTTGAAAAACTAAAAATTTCGCAACAGAATTTGATTCTTTCTGAAGCGCAAATACTTTTTGGACTCAGCGATTTTAGAGGTATTAATGAAGAAATGAAATTGATGTGGAATAATGAATCGCTGTTGCTCAACGCTGGCGTACCCAAAAATGGCCTCATTCAAAAAGGGCTGAACGCGCCTGTAACGATAACCGCGGCTCAATTATCGGGCACTACCAATTTCTCAATGTCACTAAAGCTGCGAGGCTCGGAATCATTGTTTTTTCAACCCTTTGGAAAGACCACAAAAGTAAATTTACAAGGCACTTGGCAAGACCCTTCATTTGAAGGCACAAGCCCAAACCATGAAATTAAAGACTCCACCTTCACCGCAAATTGGACGCTACTTAGCATCAACCGAGAGTACGGGCAAGAGTGGACGGAAGATGATAATTATAATTTAAACGCATCAGCCTTTGGTGTCAATTTATTGCAACCCATTAATCATTACAGCAAAAATATGCGGTCCGTGAAGTATGGTATTTTAATTATTTTGCTCACGTTCGTAGTCTATTTTTTTATAGAAATACTACAAAAGAAAAATGCCCACGCCGTGCAATATGTGTTGGTTGGTTTTGCACTTTGCATTTTTTATACTTTGCTACTTTCGTTTTCCGAGTTGGTTGGTTTTAACTGGGCGTACTTAATTGCAGCCGGGGCAACGGTTAGCCTACTGGGCGTTTATACCAAAAGTGTTTTTCAATCCGCAAAGAGCGGCATCATTTTCTCCGCATTTTTAAGCGGCCTGTATGTGTTTATTTTCTCGCTCATACAATTACAAGATAGAGCATTGCTTTTTGGAAGCATTGGGCTATTCATGATTTTGGCTCTAGTCATGTTTGTTTCGCGAAAAATAAATTGGCACACTAAATAATTAATAATGAATAATTAAAAATCTACCAATGAGGCACGAAGAGCACAAAGCATCACTAAGCTTAGTGTCACTACGAGAACTTGGTGTCTCAGTGGTAATAAAAAAAAAACAACATCATGATAATACTAAATTCTTTCTGGTCGGCTATGAATGGCTTAGCCCTTGCAATTTATGCAGAGCGAAATATGAAACTACATTTTTTCGCTCTCTTGATTGTTTGCGTTCTGGCCGCTATTACCCATTGCAATGCGGTGGAGTGGAGCTTACTCATTCTTTGTTTTTCGGTAGTGATTGGATTGGAAACTATGAACACCGCCATTGAAAAAAATTGCGATATGACCACCACCTATTACAGCCGCGAAATTCGTATCATAAAAGATGTAGCAGCAGGTGCAGTATTTTTTGCCAGCCTTTGCAGTGCCGCCATTGGGCTCATCATTCTCTTACCAAAAATTCTTGAACTGTATTAAAATTTTGAATCACAATATATGAAAAAAAACACCTTACTATTTATCGCGCTCGTCATTCTGTTTATCATGGTGGGTTTCCGATTGTTGTATAGCGGCAAGCTGTACTATCTATTCTTAATCTGGAATACTTTTTTGGCAACCGTACCATTTGTGATTAGCGAGTATATGGCAAAAAATAATTTTTCTAAATTCAAAAATTGTTTCTTGGCGGCGTGTTGCATTTTGTTTTTACCCAATGCGCTCTATCTCATTTCTGATTTTGAACATTTGGCCGAGCGCCCACCTGTCCCTTTTTTCTATGATATTTTGCTTATGTTTTATGCAGCGCTTTTAGGTTTACTTTTTAATATTTTGGCACTGCGAAATATACAAGTTGTCGCCCTACGTTTTTTAAAACCAAAAGCAACCAACGGCCTAATTGCATTCATTATTTTCTTGTCGGGCTTTGGAGTGTATCTCGGCCGCTACCTGCGTTGGAACTCGTGGGATCTAATTACCAATCCGCTGCCGCTGCTTAGCGATTGCGCGTACCGCATTTTACTGCCGCACTTATATTATTATACATGGGCGGTCAGTTTGGGCTATGCTTTTGTGTTGGGGTTTGGATATTTGGTTTTTGTAAAAGCAATAGCCAATGAAAAATAAACATTGGCGAATTTTAATTTTAATAATGAGCTTGATGGCAACCATTTATTTTTTTCTGATGGCGATACGTTTGAATCTCAGTTCGAAAGGTATTTATGATTCAACCCAATACATTTTGCAAATAAAAGAACAGCAAGAAATTTATGTAAAGTTATTTTATGTAATGCTAACTATGGCAGTCGCCAATGTGGTTGTAATGATTCTTAAAAAAAATAGTGCTATATAAACTGCGCAATTCGCTTCACCGCTGTCTTATGTTTTTTTACTAGCCGGTTGTTTTTATCCCACACATAGCCAGCAAGTATAGATGTTATCTCTGCCTTAATTGTTGGGTTTATATCTTTTGCCCAAAATAGTTTTTGCAAATCGCCCGTGTACCAATCGCCCACATACGACTTATAAACGTCTATGCCAACGTTCATATAATCAACATAATCCTTTTGCCAGTCTATCTTTTCGCCACTTAGTTTTTGGTGGAGCAGCTTGGCCGCCAGCAGACCAGATTCCGTACTCAAAGCAACGCCCGAGGAAAATACAGGGTCAAGAAATCCAAAACAATTTCCTATCAACACATAATTTTCGCCAAAAGCAGTTTGAGTTTTTTGAGTATAGCCGCCCATATAAACTGGTTCCTTCAAAAAAGTTTGATTGATAAAACGATCGTGATACACTTTTACATGTGTGGCCATCATGTTGCGAAAATCATCTTGCGTCTTAACGTCAGTAAAAAATTCTTTTTCGCCTACAAAGCCAAGCGAAGTTGTACCATCAGAAAATGGAATATTCCAAAACCATAATCCAATCTCTGGTACTTCAAAACAAATTAAATCGGGCGTCTCGGCTTCGCTTCGTAGTTTGTCTTCGCTTAAAATAAAAAATGCATTTTTTCCTTCTGGGCTAATATCTATTTGTGAACCAATTGCACGGGGCACTACATTTCCAAAACCACTGCCATCAATAATGAACTTTGTTTGTACGCTATTTTTTTCTTCATTAACGTTGTAATGAATAATAGGATCAGCAGTAAAATCTATACTCGTAACCGCAGCATTATAAACAATACTTGCCCCACGTTTTTCTACTTCGTCGGCTATTACTTTATCAAAATGCGCACGCGGCACTTGCCATGTCCACGACCAACCTTCACAAGATTTTTTACTAAAATCTATATTGCAAATATTTTCTGTATTCAAAAAAACAGCACCACGTTTGACGTTGTATTGTTGGCTTTCGAGCAACGGTAATAAATCAACTTCGTCAAAATGTTCCATGCTTTTGGGCAACAAACTTTCGCCCACAGTATAGCGCGGAAATGTACCATACTCTAAAATGCATACACTATATCCTTGCTTTAATAAATAGGCTGCGGCTACTGCTCCACCTGGGCCTGCGCCAATTATGGCTACGTCTGCTTGTGTCATTTCGTTAGATATTTTGTTTTAGATTAATAAATTTATGTGCGGGATGTGCATACATTTCTATCAGCAGTTTTTTTAATCCTGCGTGGTCCGCTGTATCGCAGTCACTTATTCGGGTATGAATATAATCTTCAAAAAGTTGCTTCTCCGTTTGCGAATAATTGTCAATGTATTGATTATTATTTTGCATCAAATCAAGCGCCGCATAATTAATAGGATAAAGCTTATAATTTTTTGTATTAATAGCGTCTATGGTGGTACTAATTTTTCGTACATCTTCATTCAGATTTCCCGTTAAATCAATCTCATCAAGTTGCAATTTTTCCAATGCAATAAACACATGACCTTTAAATTGTTTTACACCTTTCACAATGGTACCCCAATCTTCGCCCGGTTGTTTTATGTACGAGCCCGTTTTTTCAATTGACAATAGTTCAATTGACTTTTCCAAATCACAAGGTTCATATTCATACGATATTGTTTGTACGCATATATTATAATCTTCAAGATTTTCCTTCAATGGTTTTTTCTCACCACTCATTAGCATTTTCAATAAACTTGGCTGAAAAACATCTAGGCCATTTTTGGTACGGCCATTACCCTGTGCTAGCCAAGCAGTCCTCTTTTTTATTTGCACCGTATATTTTAAATACTGCGAAAGTTGTTTTAAACCCGCAATTAAGTCGCGCCCTATCAAGTCACGGTGGGTGGTGTACATTTTATTTATCTTGGCAAAATCAGTTATTTGCGGCGACATCATGAGATTACTCCCCAACGATATTTCGGATAGACCCAAATGTGTTTGCAACAAAACCAATTGCAAAAAACCCGCGTCCAACAAAATGTCGCGGTGGTTAGAAAGTATCAAGCAAGCATCATAATCTTTTAATTTTTCATCTACCGAAAAATCAAAACTACTCGCCGATTTTTGCAAAATGCGTTCCAGCGCACCTTTAAAAAATTTTACCTGAAAATCATCACTGTCCACACATGATAGCAACCTTTTTTTTACCTCTGCATCGTTCCACTCCGGATAAAAAAACTGGATGCCTTTTATCATTCCCTCGTATTCACTTAGGCGTTCAATAGCCGCGGTAAATTTTTTTCCTTCATGCGGCGACATTGCCTTAAACCAATCTGTATTTTGTATATTATCCATTATTAAGTTCGTCAAATAATTTTTGCGAATCTAATAAGTCTTCGCAACTAATTAGTGCGCTCATCACGCTACCTACTAATCCATGCGCCGCGGTATTCTGACCAGTAAGATATAAATTTTTTATTTTGGTTTTATGATTAATCTGATTATTTTGAATGTCGTTACAATCTTTTTCTACCCCGTACAATCCGCCCAGTGGTGTATTGAGGTAATCGCGCAGTGTCAATGGCGTGGCAATACCCACGGCTGTGATACAATTTTTAAGCGCAGGAAATCGTTCATACACCTTACTTAGTAATACTTCAGCCTTTAATTTTTTAAACTGATAGTAATCATCGGTACGTGCTTTTTTGAGGCTATCTGCCCATTGCGCCACCTCGGCATAATCCATGTACGTAAGTATTTGCACACTGTGGGCGTAAGTGTCATTGCTTGTATGCGGTGGCGTACATAAATAATACATGGACGGCCAATCAGCGTTCTGCAAGGTGGATGTAAACCACGGTTGATTGGCATCGTGGTAGTAAAAATTATTATTATAAAAAGGAAAGCTATTAGGTTTTACATCAAGATACAATGCAAAAAAAGACGGTGTATTTTTTAACCCCATCACTCTTTCCGAATACATTTTGCGCATGCTGCCCACGGGCAACATAGGTAATAATTTTTGCGGGTGAATGCTCGATATAAAATGTTTGGCATTAAAAACCTGCGTTTTGGTACGAACACCTGTCATCAATTTATCAGATACATTGCATTCAATAACTTCTGCATTTTTTTCCAATCGTCCGCCATTTTCCAGAATTATATTACGCAGCGCATTGGCCAACTGCTGACTGCCATTGACGAAACGATAAGCGCCCTGCGCAAAAGAACTTAGTATCAGTAAATGCACAGACCAAGGTGTAATGCCTTTTTGCCCTGCGTATAAAAAACTATTTCCCGCCAGTACCTCGCGCAAAATTGGATTGCTTATGGTACGCTCCAAGCGCTCGGAAACTGATTCGGAATAAAACTCCATAGGCAGTGGCAAATTAATATTCTTGAAATTATGATGAGGAATCTGATGACTATCCTCCTCCAAACTATCATAGTAAATAGCTATTTCTTTTTGGTCTTGCGGAAAGTATTCACTCAAATTTTTAATAAATAACTCACGGCTCGCGGCTATAGGATATTCATTTGGATCGTTGCCCCGCAGTATTATATCATAACCATTTGGATCCATTTCTTTAAATTCCAACTGATCTAAAATCCCTAAATAATTATACAATTTTCCGAGCGGCATATCTGCCGACAAGGATGAAGTATA
>JBBSPP010000014.1:0-14604 GCA_038258625.1 Chitinophagales bacterium | reverse complement strand
GGTACTAATAATCTGCCCGACTGTAGCAATATGTGCCACGAAAGTAGCGGCGTAGGATTGAGCGGAACAGTGGGCATTGGCAAAGGAAGTGTAACGCTACAAGATTTTAATGAAGCAGAAGTTGTAATTGTGATTGGTCAAAACCCAGGAACAAATCACCCACGAATGCTCAGCGCTTTAGAAAAATGTAAAAAAAATGGCGGCAAAATAATTTCCATCAATCCATTGCCCGAGCCAGGATTAGTAAAATATGTAAACCCACAAAGCCCGCTAAAAATCTTGAAAGGAGGCATTGAACTTTCAGATTTGTTTTTGCAAGTGCGCGCCAATGGCGATGTGGCTCTTTTAAAAGCAATCATGAAACTCATGTACGATGCCGAGAAAAAAAATCGGGGTAGCGTGTTTTATTTATAATTTATAAAAAATAAAACGGCGGGTTATAATGAGCTGATTGAAAACATAAAAAATATAAATGCCGAAGAATTAGCAAAAGATGCAGGCGTAGCTTTCGAAAAAGTAGCAGCCGCCGCAAAACTTTTAATAGAGAATAAAAAAATAATTATCTGCTGGGCAATGGGCATTACCCAACACGAAAACGGCGTAGCCAATGTACAAGAAATTGTAAATTTGCTTTTGCTAAAAGGTAGCATTGGTAAACCCGGCGCAGGCACTTGCCCCGTGCGCGGACACAGCAATGTACAAGGCGACCGCACCATGGGAATTTGGGAAGCCGCACCAGAATGGTTTTTGGATAACATAGAAAAAAACTTTGGTTTTAAAGTGCCGCGCGAACATGGCTACCATGTGGTAGATGCCATCAAAGCAATGCACGAAGGAAAAGGAAAAGTATTTTTCGCCATGGGTGGAAACTTTTTGAGTGCAACGCCGGATACAGATTTCACTGCCGAAGCTTTGCAAAAGTGTGAACTCACGGTGCATGTTTCTACTAAGCTGAATAGGTCGCATGTAGTGCACGGAAAAGAAGCATTAATTTTTCCTTGCTTGGGCAGAATGGATAATGATGTGCAAGCAAGCGGCGAGCAATTTGTGAGTACCGAAAATTCGATGGGTGTGATACAATCTTCGCAAGGAATTTTTAAGCCTGTATCAAATAAAATGTTGAGCGAACCAAAAATTGTTGCCGAAATGGCGAAGGCAACCTTGGGCGCATCATCAAAAATTGATTGGGATAATATGGTGGCGAATTATGATAATACGCGCAGCGCAATTCAAAAAACCATTCCGGGTTTTGAAAATTATAATCAGCGCGTGCGAGAACCTGGTGGTTTTTATTTGCCCAATGGTTCGCGGATTGGTGAGTTTAATACGAGTAATAAAAAAGCAAATTTCACAATCAATGAAGTACCCGAAAATAAATTGAAAGATGGGCAATTTTATATGATTACCAACCGCAGCCACGACCAATACAACACTACAATCTACGGAATGGCCGACCGCTATCGCGGCATCAAACATGGCCGACGGGTAGTTTTAATTAACCCTAAAGATTTAGAAAAACTAGGTTTGCACAGTAAGCAAATTGTAAATATTCGTTCGCACTTTAATGGTGAAGAACGGGTGGCAAAAAACTTTACGTTGATAGCGTACGATATTGCCGAGCGCACCGTGGGCACTTACTTTCCTGAGACGAATGTACTTGTGCCAATAAATCAAATGGCGGCGCGCTCGTTTACGCCGGCTAGTAAAGGAGTGGTGGTTAGCATGGAAGCGGTTTAGAGTGTATGTTAAAGATTTTTGATTTTTAAAAAATAGCGTAACTTCATGCACGCTATGAAAAATATTATCATCATCTCCGCTCTATTTCTATTTGCATTGCCGAGCAAAGCCATTAATTTTAAAACGCTACACGCAGTAAATAGTGAGTGGACAAAAGAAAAATATCGGGTTTGTGAAGATGCGCTATTACTAAACCCCACAACGGAAAAAGAATTAGTGCGTACGCATTTGCAATTTGTAGAAAAAAACTTGCGCAAAACAAATACAAATCATTTGACCAAAAAACAACTGGCGAATAGAAATGCCGCCTTGGATATTCTTAAAACATATTGGCAAGAAGGCACTTTTCCAATAAACACATTTCACGCAGAAAGAACACCTTATTTTATAGATCAAAATGGAACAGCCTGCGCTGTAGGTCATTTAATTATTGAAACTGGATTTGCCGAATTTGCGCAAAAAATTCATACCGAAAATAATTACGGTTACATTTTTGATTTGGTAAAAACCTATCCAGCTATTAAAAACTGGGGCGAGGAATTTGGCTTTTCTGTTGAGGAGTTGGCTTGGATACAACCTGCCTACGGTGTCCCTCCTACTTTTGGGACAGACAGCGTAACAGTTCTCAATTTGCCATCTTGTCCGGGATATGCCAATGGCCAAATTATATTGCCTCACTCCACATCAAGTTTTTACCCTTCTAATCTCACACCACCTTTCTCAGCCACTATTTTTCCACAAGGATTACCTTTTTGTTACTGCCTACAAGGAAATACCAATTATCAAATTACGATTTCGGATGCCAACAACATCTCCTGGTCGTTCACGCAATTCTTGCCCGATCCTACACCCGTTACTGTAGGACTAAGTCTTTCTCAACCCGTGCTATGTACAGGTGATACTGCTACAATTCTTGTAAGTGCACTAGGCGGAACAGGAGGGAGCTACGTTGGAACTGGTTTTTTTCCAAGAATAGCTGGCATGCATTCATTCACCGTTACAGACTCTAATTTATGTACAGCTACAGATAGTTTACTTATTGTTGACCCTACACCACTTGTTATTAATTCATTCGTTTCGCAACCAATATTATGCCATGGAGATTCAGCCACAGTTCAAGTAACGGCATCGGGCGGTA
The DNA here is from genome assembly GCA_038258625.1 of Chitinophagales bacterium. GTDB lineage: Bacteria > Bacteroidota > Bacteroidia > Chitinophagales > Chitinophagaceae > JAGNRR01. Next base: position 11,729 of record JBBSPP010000014.1, on the reverse strand, counting down.
TAACACCCTATACTGGAACAGGGGCGAATATAGTGGGTGCTGGTGCGCAGGTAATAACCGTAACAGATAATAATAACTGTCAGCAAACAGATAGTATCAACGTAGTAGAACCTGCCGCGATTAATATTAGTTCGACGATAACGCAACCGATTTTATGTAACGGTGGTACTGGCACAATTTCGGTTACCGCCACTGGAGGTACTGGGCCCATTATAGGCGCTAGCACGATTAATAATATTGCAGGAACATATTCGGTGGTGCTTACAGATAGTAATGGCTGTCAAAAATCTTCGAGTATTACATTGGTCGAGCCACCTGTTTTACAACTTACTTTCGGAATGCTGCCCGATAATGGCACTAGCAACGGAAGTATAAAAGCTACTGTGATTGGTGGCACCCCACCTTACACATATTCGTGGTCCAATGCTCAAACAGCAGATTCTATTTTCAATTTAATAAATGGCAATTATACGCTTACAGTTACAGATTCAAATGGTTGTAGCATTTCAGGCAGTACAGCTGTGCTTTTAGAATATCCTTTAAATATAAAAACAACTGATGCTGAAGATTTTAAAATTTACCCAAACCCAACAATTAATAAAAATTGCGTAATTGATTTTACAAATAATACAGAAAAAGAAGTTGTGATTTTTAATATCCTTGGTGAAAAAATTCAATCTTTAGTAACCACTAACGAAAGAGTACAAATTGAATTTCCCGAGTCTGGGATTTTTATATTGAAAATAAAAGAAGAAGGAAAAAATTATACCCAGAAAATTATTGTTCAATAAATTTTTAGCAAAAACTAAATCGCTTCCAATCTACTGCCGGCTTCTAACTCCACAGGCTTTTCATTTTTCTTAAAAAGTCTTGCGGACAATTCTCCGCCTAAAGTAATTGCTTCACCGCGCACCCGCACCCAACTTCCTTCCCGAAGTCCGAGTACAGAAACATCATTAGAAGCGTGCGCATGAAATTCTTTAATTCGTGTTTCCCGCGTTTCGCCCATGTGCGTGCTGCCCTCCATAGGATCAAGGTAGTGCGCATTTATATTAAAATTTATGAGGCCCATGCAATCAAAATTTGGCGGATAAACAATGGGCATATCATTGGTATTTTTCATATTCACCCCGGCAATATTACTGCCTGCGCTTGTGCCCAAATACGGAGTGCCACCAATAACAATATCACGCAGCACATCCATCAACTTATTTTTATAAAGTGTATCAACCAACAAAAAAGTATTACCGCCACCCACAAAAATTCCTTTGGCATGTTGCAACGCTTCGGTAGGATTTTCAAACGTATGAATGCCCACAACTTTTATATTTGGCGCATCAAAACCTTCTTGCGCTTTGGCAGTATAATCATCATAAGTTATTCCGCCAGGTTGTGCGTAGGGGATGAAAATTATTTCATCAACACCCGAAAAAAGTTCTTTCATCTCATCGTGCAAGTAAGACAAATATGGTTTTCCATGAACGGTAGAAGTACTGGCAAGGCAAAAATTTTTCATCAAATAAAAATAACGCAACTTATGGACGCGATAAAAATTACAGCAATAAAATGTTTGACGGCGCTCTGATAACCGCCGCGATTATATAAGCCCAAATTTTTATTTCATAAATATCAGTATATAAAATCGATTAGCTTCGTCCAATAAAATTAATCTAAACGAGAAACTCCTTTTTATGAAATTCAAAAAAATTACTTCCGCACTATTAGCATTTTTATTGTTCACACTTTTTGTCTTGCCTAGCCAAGCGCAGTACATTCCGTACAATGCTTACAGCGCGGGCGAGCTCAATATTGGCGCACGCGGCGGCGAATTTTTGCCCTTTGCTGAGTTTACAAATTTTAGCCGCGGGCAATTTAAAGTTGGCGTGGCGCTCAGGCTCAATGCATTCATTGCTGGCAAAAAAAGATACATTACCGCCCCCGCAATTTTGACTTCCGGGAAAACAGGCCCGTCAGTTTTTTTTGCAGATCAAATTCCCGAAAATATTGATACGATTATTTTTGCTTCCTCAAAAAATGTTTCGGTCAACGTAGCTTTTTTAATGGAGTATAGTTTTACGCAAAACTGGGCGGCGGGTTTTAATATAGATTTGGGCGGAATCAGTTTTGGGCCAAAAGTGGATGGGCAATTTCAAGATTTGGGCAACGAGCGTGTAAAAGCAAAACCTACACCCTTCAATCTTTTGCTAGTGAGCGATAATGATAGAGGAAGTTTAAACTCGCTGTTGTATGCAAAATATTTTATGAGCAATGAGCCATACTATTTCAAAGCCGGTGCCTCATTTTATTTTAATGAAAACAAAACGCTCACCATGCAACGTTTAAATAATGACCGGTTTCGGTATAAAAGTTTAATGCCATTTGTGGGCGCGGGCTATTTACTGAATCAGCCGTTGTTTCAATAAAAAAAACGTGCCACACAAATTGCTTTGTGCGGCACGCCTCATAATTTTTTTTGTTGTGCTAAACTTTCAAACTGTACGCAAAAAAATACTTTTTCTACTTTGTACGAATATCAAAAAATTCGCCGTTTGTAATCGTCATAATTTCTGTGTTGGTGGCGTTGGCAAGCTTGGCTGTAAATGTTCCATTGATCGCTTTTGATCCATTGGGTAAATTTTTCATTTTAGTGATGGTGCAGGTATGCGCCGTATTATTTTCTTCCATGCCATAGTCGGGTATAAAATTATCGCTCTTCCAATATACGCTGCTAAAATTATTGGCTGCCGTACGCGTATAGGTATAAGGTACGTTCAATGCCAGACCGGAAGTATTGCCATAGCCCATTAAATAGGTGCGAGACGAAGAACCTGTGAGGCGATTGGCATAATAAATAAAAAGTGCGTTGCCCGTGGAGTCAATGCTTGCACCATCGGCAACGGTGGGTGAAGTTTTAATTTCGGTAAACGTTCCGTTGGCCACAAATCGTATAAAAGAAGAATCGTAGGTGGCTGGTGGCAAATTATTATTGTTATTGCCCGTGTCAATGTTTTCTTTTTTGCAAGAGTAAAGGCCTAGCAATACGCATGCGATAATGATTAGTTTTTTCATGATGTTTTGGTTTTTTGTTTTTAAAGGTTTTTTATTAGGGTGTTTTGTTTAAAATGTTTGTTTTGTATTTATCTGTTGTGCATTATATCCTGTAGTTGTTGCTTAAATTGGTTCATCTCGGGGGTATTCATATTTAGCTCTTTAATGTTTCCATCTCTGTCCAAGTTACAGTCTGTGTTTATATCTTTTATCCTGCGCATATAATGTTTACTTTTTTCAATCTGTGCTTTGGAAGCTTCTGTGGCATATCGTCTGTCTAAATTTTGCAATTCGCTTTCCAAAAAAATAAGTTGATCTCTCGCTTGGTTCAGGCAGGCAATTTGTGTCAGTTTTCGATTCTCACTATTCGCATTCTGCCGTCCATTTTGCTGGCTTACATATATATCGTCGTAAAGCTGACATACCCGAAGCTCCATCTCAAGTTTTCTTTTGGTTGCCATATCTGTAGGATTGCCCGCGTCCACAATCATCTTTTGGGTTTCATTATTTGCATCTACTACCACCACCGGATTTCTTTTGTAATAATTATTTGCATTTTTTGTTTTGGTGTTCACTCTTTTTTCCAGGTTTATGAGTTGTTGTTGTTCTTGCGCACAGGGCGAATTATTTACATCCTGCTGTCTCAGTCTTATATCTTCTTCTTTTTGCTGCAATAGCTCATCTTGAATTGCCGTGCCTTCTTCAATTGTATTTGTAGCAAAATCACTGATTCGGATGCATTCATTTACATCAGTAATATTATCCACGCGCATATAAATATTTTCGGCCTCGTAGGCTAAACTCAAATATTCTTTACGGTCTGCAGTTTTATAATAGCCCAAGCCAAAAACACCCAAATAACTATTTATGCGAATGGTGGCCGGCAATGTTTGGGCGTGCAAATACACGCTACTGTTAGCGTTTCCTGGGTGTTTGTAAGCCCTTACGCCCAAATTTTGGCTCGATAATGTAAGGCCATATCCACTTACACTTGGATTTATTTTACTTAAAGTAGGGTTTCCTCTATTCAAATTATCCATTGTAAAAGGCATAAACGTCTTCCTTCCTTTTTTATCTATTTGATATAAATATGCTTCGCCTTGGTTATTAATAATGGCCACGGTATATCCTGGGTGATAATTGCTTAATCCATTTCTACATTCTTCTTCCGAAAAAACTTGGGCCACATAGCCCGTGGCTGTGCTTACATAAAAACATCCGAACGTTTCTTTACTATTTACATTAGAATAAAATTCAAATTTTTTATTAAAACAAATTGTTGTTTGCGCTTGCGCGGCGAAAGACAAACTTGTCAGAATAATAACTGTAAAAAATATCAATTTTAGTTTCATGGCTAATTTATTTTTTTACACCTTCTAAAACCTGAATACGCTCTTCCAATTTTTTAATAATTTCCTGCTGCTCTTGCATGGCTTTTATTAAAATGGGCGTTAGCTCCTGATAGTTTACCGCGAGGTAATCAATGGTATTGCGTTGCGCATCGGAGTACTTTATATTTTCTACCAAGGTGGGAATTACCTGTTGCAAATCTTGCGCTATCACGCCATAATGTTTTCCGCTCGGCAAATTCATTTCGCCAAACTCACCTACTTTAAATTCATATACTTTTGGTTTGATGGCCAAGATAGTGTTAAGCGCATTGGGGATCTCGCTCACATTTTTTTTGAATTTTGCATCGGATGTATAGGTGTTTGTGCCTGTACCTGTAAAGCTTCCATTACATAGCATCGCATACGCAGCTCCGTTTTGAGATATATAAAGAGCCGTATTTCCACCTAATTTTCCTGTGGTAACAATCCCATTCCAGCCTCCGGTAAATACGCCACCAATCCCATAATTAGCCACGGTGGAAATGCCGTTTCCAAACACGCCTATGCCGTCAAAATTTCCTATGGTGGAATGAATACCAATTAGAGCACCTTTACCCGGATTATCAATATTGCCCAAGCCGAGACCGACATTGGCCGTTTGTCTAAAAAAGCCTGTTATAGAATCTGCATCATTTACTTCTAATTTTCTCGTTGGTGCTGTGGTGCCAATGCCTACTTTGCCTGCGCTTACTATTAGGCCATAACCCGCCGCACCTCCATCAAAAAATCCAGCAGTTGAGCCAGCGCCAGCCGAGGTAAAACCCCAGATGGCTTTGCCATTCGTACCTCCCGTTAATCCTACAACGCCGGCAAAACCTGCTCCATTTGATACCCCATAAACAGCACTATTCACCGTACTGAATGCGTACAGACCAATGCCTGCTGAGCTGCGTGCACTAATTGCAGTGGGTGACGAGGTTGAAGCAGCTGGCGTGCCCACTGTGGCATCAATAGCTTTGGCTCCAGAGGCAGTACTTGAATTCGAAATTATAAGGGAGTTGGTGCCTGCCGCCGCACCGATTATTCCAACCGTTGTACCATTATCGGTTATTTGAGAATTTCCGCCAGTAGTTGTCCCTGTAAATTTTATTAAATTATTTGTTGTACCGCTAATGTTGGCGCTACCTGCCGGGCCTGTTGCGCCCGTTGCACCAATGGGACCAGCTGCTCCGGTAGCACCTGTTAGTCCGGTTGTTCCAATCGCACCTGCAGGCCCAGTTGCACCTACTGCACCACCAGCCCCAGTTAATCCAATTGGTCCTTGCGGTCCAGTTGCGCCAGTAGCACCTGTTGCTCCTGCTGGCCCAGGCGTTCCACCGTTTGCACTATAAAGCGCATAGGGTACGGAAAGTAATTCGGCTGTGCCAGTTATGGTATAATTTGTTCCACCGCTTGGGTCAACTTCTGTTTTTATAAAATAAGGTCCGTTGGCCCAATTGATACTTGCAAAGGAGCCACTAACGGCTGTGCCATTTCCTATTTGAAGCGTGGCTAATCCGTTGGCGTTGGTGGTCAGGTTTTGCGTTTCGGTATATACGCTACTACCTGTGGCCGTGGTTTGCAAAACGCTAATGCGCATGCCCACGGCGGTGTTGGTGATGAGTGCATTGCTGCTGTTGCGAATGACAGATTGATAGGTCATTTTTTGAGGGGCTTGTGCCTGTGCAATTATTGCAAAGCATAGCAGGGTAAAAATTGAGATTAGTTTTTTCATGATTATTGATTTTTTAAAATTTTAAAAGAATTGATTAATTGCTGGTCAGCATAAACGCTTAGGAAATAACTGCTGGCCGCCAATGCGTGTACATCAATGGCCGTGGAGCTTTGGGTAATTTTGTTTTGGCTGATAACTTTTCCTACTTGATCGGTGAGTGTATAATAAAAATTGGCCAAGGAAGAATGCTTAATTTGTAGGGTAATATTGTTTTGGGCAGGGTTTGGAAAAACCTGCATATCAATATGAAGTTTGCCAACAGAAGAAAGCCCAGTTACCACCGAAATTTCGTAGGGCTGTTGCACGCCTTGCGCTTCGGTAATTCCGCCGCCTAGGTTTGTTTGGTCAGCAATTTGACCCACCGAAAAACTCATGGAACCGCCAGCACCAGTGGCTTCGCCACCAGCTGGCAGGGCAGTTTCTTGTGCGTTTGTTTTTGTTATAAAAAACAATAAAATAAAAAGTGTGATTCCGTGTTTCATGGTGTTGATTTTTTTTTAATGATTAATAATTTTTTAAAATACACGTTGCGTATCCCATAATCAAGTTGGAAGTTGAACACTCCAAACTTGAATCAAGATTGAAATAAATTTTTCTTGCCTAATTTATTTTTATAAATTCTACCCGGCGGTTTTGTGCTTTGCCAGCTTCGCTGTTATTGTCTGCTACGGGCTGGCTATCGCCTTTGCCTTCGGTGCTTAATCTGCTTGGGTTAATTCCTTTTTTTACCAACTCCATTTTTACTGCACTGGCTCTTTTAGAACTCAGTGTCAAATTTTTATTTTTATCGCCCACATTATCGGTATGGCCTACAATTTTTAATTTCAAATCGGGCGCTTGGTTCATAGCATCAGCTATTTGAGAAATAATAGAATTGCTTGAGCTTTCAATAATATCGCTACCCGAGGCAAACAAAATAGCGTTGGTGCTAAAGCTTCCTTTTTCCATGAGGTCTTTTAGCACTTGGCTGCGCTCGTCGTTACCGGTTTCGGCAATCACTACATTGGAGATATAAAAATAATTTAGTTTAGAGTCGGCATTTCCATGCACCGATGGTTGAAAATAAATGACCTTGCGAAACGTCGGGTCAAACGCACTGGGCATGTCTATCTTTTTTTGCCCGTCCACATACATTCTTATTCTTTTTCCGCTTACCGAAAATGCAATTTTTATTACTTTATTCAGCGGCACTTTATAATCTACCTTGGCTAGTTTTACGCTTTCGGTAAAACCTTGGCGACCATAAAAAAGACCGTTAGCAATATTATTTTCATTCGAATGAAACGAAAAGTGAATCGTGTTTTTATCTGTCAGTATATTACTTATATCTTTTGGCTTGGGCCCAAACCCTATGCCCGCCATGCGAATCGGCACATCGTTTGGAACAATTAAATCATACTCCACCGTAAAATTTTCGGGCAATGGTTTAGTAAGCTCGGGATTTACGATAGACTTGGCGGGTATTTTCAAAAATTTATTATCGTAGCCTTTTAGTTTTTTTACTTCGCCACTAAGGCTTGCATTCCACCGTGCCGGAAAATCGCCTAAAGCATCTTTCTCAAAATTATCTTGAAAAATAATACGGCTGCCACGCTTAAAATTTACTTCGTTATTTCCTACTTCCTGCACATTATCTTCCAAACTATTGCTGCGCGTATTGCCTCCGTTTGGTCCGTTTGGTCCGTTTTGGTTTCCGCTGGCCTGTTTATTTTTTACGCCATCTTTCGCATCTTTTATTTCTTTGTCTGTTTTGCGGTCTGCGTTGTTGATGGTTTTATCAATGTGGCGATTCACTTTATTATCGATAGTGCGGTTTACTTTTTTTTCAATTCGCTTATCAAGGTTTTTTAAAGTTTGGGCAGTAGCAGAAAAGTTGCTCAGGAAAATAAGTGCGCTTATGGCAAAAAATATTTTTGATAGTGGTTTCATAATTCGTTGGTTTTAGGTTTTTATAAAAAAATTATTCATCAAGGTGGTTTAGTATAAGTTGTCCTTGTTCGTTGCCACTGTTTATGGTTACAAAATAAATTCCTCTAGGTGCTTGGTTCATTTCAATTTTCCAAGCAAGCCCAAGGGTGGTTTCCGAAACTTCAATGGCTTGTTTTTTGCCTAGCGCATCAAAAGCTTGAAAGCTTGGGTTCGCAATTGTTTTGTCGGCGCTTATAATCACATAGCCAGAAAACGGATTGGGATAAGCTTGTATTTTTGCGCTTAGTTTGTTCAAAGATGTAACCGATGTAGGCCCCGCATCGCCCTGATGAAAACCTTGACTAAGGGTTGGCCCGCCCGAAACGGTAAGATAATTTATGGCCAGTTCGCCCAGCGTAAAACTAATTTGCGCAGTAGGTTCTATAAAAGTTTGTCCGCCATTGGCCAGCACAGATCTGTCAATGGATTGTGCGTTGAGGAAATTTGCACTAAAAATTACGATCGTTATTAAAATATATTTTTTCATGATTATTTTTATTTAGATAAAAAAATTATTGTTTAATAACCATTACATTAAAGGCAGTGCCTATCGGAAAATTAGAAGGAACGCCATCGTCTGATGCTGTGTACAATCGCCACTCACTCATGACCGTATTCCAAACTAAAGTCCAACTGGGCATAAGATTGTTAGCACCATTGCTAATCGGCGTTATCAAAACAATATCAGTATTGGCGGCACCCGCGTAAGCCATCGTTACATTGTTGGCCTGGGCGGTAAGCGTAGGTGTTTTGAAGGCAGTTTTTGTGGAGCCACTTACTTTCATAAATCCATCAAGTTGGATAGCTACCCCGCCCGAAACCGTTGTGGCAGCATGCATACCAACGCCTCCCTGACCAAGAACTCCAATGCCTGTTGTGCCGCCTATGGCAGCGTTAGCCCTACCATACACGCCCCAGCCATTACCACCATGTTCGCCATAAACGCCAATACCTGTTGTGCCTGTAGCAGCATTTGCTCCTTTGATGGCAGCGGCGTTAGGGTTGCTCGAAGCGCCAGTTTGAATGGCCGAAATAATAGTTGTGCTACTGCTTGCAGATTCTACATTCAACATTCCATTGCCAGTAGGGCTTGCATTGCCTACGTTTACTTTTCCATTTATGTAAGAAATATCATTGCCCGTGGTGCCCCATTGCGTGCCATTTTCGGCAACGGTACAAGTAAACGCATGGTTGGCATAAGGCACGCCTTGCATTTTGGTGATGCCCATATTTGTATAGGCCGTGCCGCCCGCTGGGTCAACTTCTATTTTTAGAAATTTATCTTGGGAGAGGTTGCTCCAATCTACAGAGTTCAAAAAATTTGTAACGGGTGTGCCTTTACCGATAACTAAATTCACCAGCCCTTGCAAATTATTCACCGTTACACTATGCGTTTCGGAAAAAATTACGGGCCCCGTGGGGGCGGTGGTGATAATGCTGATTTGCAAACTAACCGTAGAACCCATAGGAACCAAAGCCCCAGCGCCATTGCGCACCACGGCCTGATAATTAAAATCGTAGCTATACTGCGCTTGGCTAGCTAAGGCCAGAAATAAAAAGCTGCATAAAAATAAAAATGATTTCCAGCTTTTTGAGTTTTTTTGAAATTGGCTAATGCAAATACGTTTATTTGTTTTAGCAATTACCGTCAAGAAGTTTGATACTTTGTTTTTCATAATTGTTTGGTTTTAATTTTGAATACAAAGTACCGCACACAAAAATTACCTTATGAAGTAAATGAGTGAACTGCCAATCTTTATGATTGAACTACACATTAATAAAGTTGAATGGCGAAGAAACTACTTCTGAAAAAGGATTTTATACACTTCTTCTTTTTTGGTGCGCGAAATGGGAATCTCAAAATTATCTTCCATAACAATGCTACCGCCCAATGTTTTTATATAGCGCACGATATATTTTGGGTTTACGATAAAGGTGCGATGCGCTCTGAAAAATTTATATTCAGCCAAAATAGTTTCTACATCTTTCAACGTTTTGGAAACGACCAACTTACTTTTTTTGCAAATTATTTTTGTGTAATTGCTGATGGCTTCGCAATACATAATGTCCGTAGGCTTTATAAACTCAATAGTTTCTTTGGTGGCAAAGGCCACGCGCTCGGGCAGTTGGCCTTTTGCTACTGCATGATGCACATCTAATTGTTCGGAAAGCTGATTGCTATTTTTAGCGCGGTCATTTTCTAAATAGTGATTGATGGCGCGGCCGAGATCTTCTTTTTCTACGGGTTTTAATAAATAATCAATCGCCGAAAACTGAAATGCTTTTATCGCAAATTGATCAAAAGCAGTTACGAAAATGAGCTTAAAATTTTTGTCGGGAATGGCATCTAATAATTCAAAACCATTCATGCCCGGCATTTGAATATCTAAAAAAAGTAAATCAACATCATGAGCCAAAATATATTTTTGGGCTTCTAGTGGTTTAGTGAAAGTTTGCACTACTTCCACATTAGCCAGGCGGTTTAGCTCCCACTGCAAGGAGTCTATCCCAAACTGTTCGTCATCTACAATGACGGCTTTTATTTTACTAGACATTAATATACAAATTTACGAGCGTCCCTTTTTGCGATCCTCTAAAATTAATACTGACGTTATCTTTTTTCAAATTATGGAGTTCCAATCTTTTTTGCACCAAGACCGTACCTTTTGAATCGTGTAGGTTTTCATTTTCGCCTTGCAGTCCAATGCCATTATCTTCAATTGTTACTTGTAGCGTTTCTTTATTTTGCTTAAAAGATATTTTTAATTCGGGCATGCGGTTATTGTCTAAATTATGAAAAGCATGTTTGAAAGCATTCTCTAGAAAGGGCTGCACAATGAAGGGCAGCACTTCAATTTGTTCGGTATCAATAGCATCGTCAATATAAAAATGAGCATTTACATAGCCATCTTTTTTAGCATTTTCCAGGCCAATATATTGTTTCAAAAAATCAATTTCATTTTTCAAACTAATTTTTTCGCCATCAGAATAGTTGAGGATGTTGCGCATAAACTTGGCAAAGTTGGTCAGCTGATCAGCGGCGGCTTCGGTGGCATTATTTATAATCATGCCTTTGATGGTGTTTACAGAATTAAACATAAAGTGTGGGTTCATTTGCGATTTTAGTGCGGTCATTTGTAGTTGGGTTAATTTTGTTTCGTACTCCTTTTTTCGTTTTTTGCTTCGTTGGTTTAGATATACAATGGGTATTAAAAACAACAAACCAATAATGGCGGCAAAGAGCCAACGCTGCTTTTTAAAAAAACTTTTTTGCTGTTCGCTCACTACCAATTGCCGTTCCTTTTTTTCTATCTGATATTTTTTTTCTAGCTCGTTTATCTCGTCGGCACTTCTTTTGGTTTCCAGCTTTTGTTTCAAATTCCCGTATGCCAACAGCGATTGGTACGCTTCCTCATTTCGGCCCATATTTTTTTGAGCTGCATGCAAAACTTCAAGCACCGATAGTCGAAACTGATCGTACAAACTATCTGCCGCACAAAGCTTGTCGGCGCGGAGGGCAAATTCCAAGGCTGATGGATTATCATTTTTTAGTAAGTGACCTTTACTCATCATTTGCAGCGCCCGAATAATGCGACTCGTATCGACGC
>JBBSPP010000013.1:0-15144 GCA_038258625.1 Chitinophagales bacterium | reverse complement strand
AAGGCCGGAGCAGCAAATAATCAAATTGATGCGTTGCAAAAAACCATTTTGCTAAAAAGAAATGAAATAAAAAATAAAATAGAACAGCAACGGTTAAAAGTACAAAGCGAACGAGCCGCCCTCGAAGCCGCAAAAACCGATGCCTCGATTGCCGAGCAACAGTTGGATCGGAATAACGAATTGTACAAGCAAGGATTAATATCGCTCACCAGTTTGGAGGCCAAGCAAAACAAATTACAATCAACCATCGCCAAGCAAACCGAGGCACAAATAAAATATCAAAACGCGCAGCAAGGACAAAGCCTTTTGAGTATCGAACTAAATACAATGGAGCAGGAGTATAACGAAAAGATAGCCAAAACGCAAAGCGATCGCTACCAATCCCTCTCCGAAATAGCTAATACGAATAGCGAAATAGCTAAGCTAAAAAATTTGTACGGCACCTACGACGAGCGCAGAAAACTATACATTGTACGCGCACCACAAAACGGCCAAATAACCGACGCGCGCGTATCGGGCATTGGTGAAATAATAAAAGAAGGCGAACATTTGGTAACCATTGTACCCGACGAAATTCGTTATACGGTAGAGCTTTTTGTAACGCCGCTTGATGTGCCGCTAATACAAACTGGGCAGCGTGTTACATTTTTGTTTGACGGTTTTCCGGCCATTGTTTTTAGTGGCTGGCCGGGCGCATCATACGGTACATTTCATGGCGAGGTGCTGACCATTGAAAATAATACAAATGCACAAGGATACTACCGCGTGCTAGTAATCGAAGATGAAGAGAGCCACAAACCATGGCCTAAACAATTGCGTATTGGCACGGGTGCCAAAGGAATTGCGCTGCTCAATGATGTGCCAATTTGGTATGAACTTTGGCGAAATGTGAATGGTTTTCCGCCCAACTATTATACCGCTGCTACTGCCAAGGAAAAAATAAAAGAAAAATAAAATGAAGAGACAACTTATTTTTTACGGTCGTTTTTTATGGTTGCTTTTTTTGCCACTTGCATTTTTTATTAAAAGCTCGGCACAGAGAATTGCGCCACAAATATTGACGTTTGAGCAGTTTAAAGAAGTTATGCGCGAGTATCACCCCGTTTTGCTCCAAGCCAATATTTTGCTTGATAATGCTAAGCAGGAAATAAGAATAGCCCGCGGACCTTTTGACCCGACTGTGGGTTTTCAGCAAAAACAAAAAACATTTACGGGCAAAGAATATTACAATTATCGAAATGCCGAAGTAACCGTACCCACTTGGCTAGGGCTAGACCTTAGCGCGGGTTATGAAAATAACGGAGGGCTTTTTACGAATGATGAAGTAACGCTGGGTGAGTCTTACTACATTGGCGGCTCTGTTTCGCTTACCAAAGGGCTGTATATGAATGAGCGCCGCGCGGCCCTGCAACAGGCAAAACTGCTCATAACCAGTAGCGAGCAGGAGCGCCAATTAGTTATGAACGACCTTTTTTATGATGCCTACGCGGGCTATTATAAATGGTTAAATGAGTACTTGAAGTACCGAACCTATGGTGAAATTTACGTGCTAAATCAAAACCGGTATGAGCTAGTAAAAAACTCGTGGCGGTTGGGCGATGCACCTGCTATTGATACCACCGAAGCGCTATCTCAATTGCAACAGTTTGAGCTTTTTCGAAACGAGAGTTATATAAAATGGATTGAGGAAGGCATAAAACTTTCCAAGCATATTTGGGACAGCAGCACGTATGCGCAGTTGGTCAATGGCGCGCTAATTCCTGACTCAGCAAGTATGGCATCCTTGCAGCTGGCTGATAGCAGTCGGGCTTTTTGGTTGGCACAAACTGTGGCGCACCCAGATCTTTTATTGAATGATGTAAAGCAGCAAGCTTTGGCTATCAAACAAAAATTGAATATCCAAGATTTGTTGCCAAGCCTAAGTCTAAGTGCATTCAAATTGCAACATAATTTTGGTGATGTTTTTACATTTGATAATACGACTAATAACAATCGGTATGGTGTGGGCATTGGTGTGCCGCTCCGTTTATCCAAAGGCAGGGGGAATTATCAGCTTACTAAAAATCAACTTTTAAGCACCCAATTGGAGCGTGATTTTAAGCAGCGTAAAATTGAAAACCAAGTGCTTTTTCAGCTGAATGAAATAAGTATTACGCGCACGCAACTTAGGATGTTTGATGATTTTTTATTGAATATTACCAAACTGTATCAAGCCGAAAATACAAAATATGAGTTGGGGAGTAGCACGATATTTTTAATCAATAGCCGCGAAAATAAATTGTTGGATATAAAAATAAAACGGTTAGAAAATGCGGTGAATTATCAACTATCAATCCTCAAATTATATTACGAATTGGTGCAAGTGGGCAACTTATAAAGTATAGCTACGCACGATTTTTTTTATACCCATTATCGTTAGGCACTATTTTTTTTTGTCAAAAAATAATCCGTCAAATTATGGTATTTCCGAAATTAAAACGCTGAAATTATCAATTAGAAATATTGTCCCAAATCTTCGAGGCGGGAAATTTTGTGTACCTCGTCATACATTTCTATCGATTGCTTTTTGAGCATTTCGGCTAAGTTGGTTGGTAGGTTTTGTACATCGGCTAGTACTTCTTTGTATTCTTCTCGGCTTGCGGCTTCGCCCCGGAGGCACTCGGCTAGCATGGCTTCATCGTCTTGCTTAGTCATGGATTTTATATCCATCCAAAAACGGTGTAGCCCACCCGTGATGCTCCCGTCGGCATCGATATTGGCCGCCGGGGCTTGGTTTTGCAACTCGTTTTTTAGATCGTCCGCGAAGTTGCATCGGGTGTCGGATAGTTTTTGTAAAAAAATTCTTAGTCTTGGATTTACAGCATTTTCGGCAGCTTTTATGTAGCCAAGGTGGGCGTCATTATTTTTTTCTATAATGCCATTTATTTGTTGCGTTAATTCTTCGTTGCTTTTCATGATGGGTATTTTTTTTCAAAAGCAAAGGTATTTTTATGGGCTCAGTCTGGCTTTAAATATTTGAGCCCTGTTTTATAAAATCATGCAATACGCATTTGATCTATATTTTATACAAAAAAGAAAAAGCCCTCAACCAAAATGGAAGAGGGCTTGTATAATTTTCGTGCAATGCACGACAGCTTTTATAAAAGCTGCTTACTAAAAATATAAATTCAAACGCAAAGAACCCGCTGGCCCAAACAATGAATTTGCATTGTCAGTATCCAACACAAAACCGTTGGTTTTGCCAGCACCCGTAGTTTGCAAGCCGTATTGCGCTGTAGGCGTACCTGAATTATTGATGGACTCTGTAATGCGCTCGGCACCACGAGTAGATTGGAAACCTAAGCCCCAGCCAAACTCACCACCGATAGATATTTTTGGGAATATAAAATACTCAGCGCCAATAAACGCACGAACGCCTAATTGGAACGTACGACCAAAATCACGCTCGGTTACACGAGCAGCATTCCCGTAGCTATCATTTACTAAATTGTTTGCACTTATAGTTGGTGCGGTAAAAAATTCATCACTTGGATCAATGCTTACACCTTTGGTTGTGCTTACATTTAGTGCATTGCCGTAGTTAAATTCTTCGCGGTTTCCGCTTACCAAAAATCCTACTTCGCCACCATAGTAGCCCTGCAATCTTGTATTGCCACGGCGTTTTTCGGCACCCAGGCTAAGGCCAAGGGTAAGGCCAGTGCGTCGATATTCGTTTTCTACCGTTGGGGTAGTAGCTGGGAAAACTGGTACAGTACCAGTAAGTGTACGGTCGGCTACTTTGTTGGTCACATTGTTAGCACGCACGCCCACTCGAAGTGAAGCACGTAGCGCCATATCCTCTTCTACAAAATACTTACCCGTAATCATTTGATTGCTTAATAATTGATTGAATGCAGGAGTAGTAGCATCATTACCTTGTCCAATCAATCCTTTTAGGTAGGAGAAAAAAGGATTGGCATCCACACCAATTGACCAATCTTGTGCTTGCGGCAGCACACGCTCACCATCTTCACTACGAAGGTTTTGTCCATAAACCGAGGCTACCATAAATGTAGCGGCTAAAATCATTAATACTCTTTTCATAATTTTTCTTTTATCTTGGGTGCAAATGTAATTTCATGTTTGGTTTAAAGCAATCTTATTTGTTTACAGGTTGTAAATAGCCAAAAATTTCAAAGTGCACAGATGGTGCAAAAGCTTGTTTTTATATTATTAAAATATTTATACTACCTTTTTTACACTGATAATCAGTAGTTTAAAACATATAGAAAAAAAACTATAATTAATAGTTTGGTTATTTGAGCTAAAAAAATATACATTTGCGCTCCGAAAAATAATGATATGAGACATCTAAGTTATAAAACACAATTCGCCAAGAAAGAAACCCACCAACCAGAATGGTTTGTAGTGGATGTGGCCGGCGTAACCGTAGGCCGAGCCTGTGCCAAAATTGCTAGCGTACTGCGCGGTAAGCACAAGCCCACCTACACACCGCACATGGATGCGGGTGATTACGTAATCGTACTAAATGCCGATAAAGTAACATTTACTGGCAACAAATGGGAAGACAAAAAGTACATAACCTACAGCGGCTACCCAGGTGGGCAAAAAAGCCGTACTGCAAAAGAAATGCTTGAAAAAGCCCCTGAGCGCATTATAGAAAAAGCGATTAAAGGAATGCTTCCTAAAAATAGATTGGGCCGCAAGATGTACAAAAAAATGTTTGTTTACACAGGCACTGAGCACCCACATACGGCGCAAAAACCAACCGAACTAAAAGTAGCAAAACAAACTCGTAGCGAGCTTGAAGGCAACAACTAATCAACAAATCGTATTAAAAAATTAAACGTATAAACATTTTCAAATGGAAAAACAAATAAACGCATTAGGCCGACGAAAAGCTGCAGTAACTCGTATATTCATGAGCAAAGGCACAGGCACTATTACCATTAATGGTAAAGATTACAAAACGTACTTCTCGCTAGGTTACCTTCACGACCAGGTAGAAGCTGCTTTTAAAATTACCGAAACTACAGGTCAGTATAATGTAGTAGTAAATGCTACAGGTGGCGGCATCAAAGGCCAAGCCGAGGCTATCAAAATGGGTATTGCCCGCGCACTGTGCGAGGTGGACGAAAATTACCGTCCTGCACTGAAAAAAGCCGGCATGCTACGCCGTGATGCACGTGTGGTAGAGCGTAAGAAATTTGGTCTTAAAAAAGCACGGAAGAGCTTCCAATTCTCAAAACGTTAATCTTTTTATTTTACTTAAAAACAAAACAACATTATTATGTCAGCAAATACATTACAACAACAACTTTTGGAAGCCGGCGTTCACTTTGGCCATTTACGCAAAAAGTGGAACCCCAAAATGCTTCCTTACATATTCTCTGAAAAAAAGGGAATCCATATTATCGATCTCAACAAAACAGTACAGGGCTTAGAAGAAAGCGCAGCTGCTATGAAGCAAATTGCTAAAAGCGGTAAAAAAATACTTTTTGTAGCCACCAAAAAACAAGCGAAAGAAATTGTGATGGAGTGCGCCCAAAAAGTAAACATGCCTTATGTAACCGAGCGTTGGTTGGGCGGGATGCTTACCAACTTTCAAACCATTCGTAAGAGTGTAAAAAAAATGCAGAGCATTGAAAAAATGCTTGAAGATGGTAGCATCAGCATCAACAAAAAAGAGCGATTGACCCTTACCCGCGACAAAGAAAAAATGGAGCGTGTACTTGGCGGTATTGCCAACATGAACCGTACGCCACAGGCTATTTTTATTGTTGATATTTCTTTTGAAGATATTGCACTTGCCGAAGCGCGCAAATTGGGCATTACTACATTTGGAATGGTAGATACCAATAGCGACCCAAACAAAGTTGACTTTGCCATCCCAGCAAACGACGATGCTACAAAAGCAATTTCTATCATAGCCAACTATCTTACTGCTGCTATTATCGAAGGATTAAAAGAGCGTGAGCTACAAAAAGATAAAGACGAAGAAGAAGAGAAAAAAGCAAAAGCAGCGCCAAAAACAACATCTGCCGATGGCGAAGATGCAGCCCCAAGACCTATGCGTGCAAGAGCACCCAAAGCCGCACCCACAGCTGACGATAAAGTGGTAACGAGCGATGCAAAAGGCGAAAAAGCACAAAAAGCCGAAGAAGAAAAACCCGAAGTAACTGCCGCACCGGTAGAAGAGCGTGAGGAAGATGACTTTACCAAAATAGAAGGGATTGGCCCAAAAATTCATCAGATTATGATAGATGGTGGGGTAACTACTTATGCCGCTATGGCGTATGCCAAGCCCGAGCAGCTAAAAGATATTTTAGCAGCAGCCGGCAACCGTTACAAAATGCACGACCCTACTACTTGGCCACAACAAGCCAAACTAGCCGAAGATGGCAACTGGGATGAATTAAAAACGTTACAAGAAGAATTAAACGCAGGGAAGGCAAAATAAAAAAAAGAACACCCCAATCCCCCTCTCTCGAGAGGGGGAACCGTGGTGTACACTTTGCTTCTAAAGCTTTCTGCTTTTAAAAAATAACCACGCAAAAAAAAGCACAAACCTAAATAGTAAAACCACAGCCCCGCGCGTGGTTCCCCCTCTTAGGAGGGAGCTAGGGGGTGGGTATTACGGATAAACAAAAAAACAAAAAAACATGAGCACAGCAACTATAACAGCAGCAGATATTAATAAACTACGCAAACACACAGGCCAAGGAATGCTTGACTGTCGCGCCGCATTGGTAGAAACCAATGGCGATTTTGAAGCAGCCGTAGATTACCTACGCAAAAAAGGCGCCAAAGTAGCCGCCAAACGTAGCGACCGTGATGCAAACGAAGGCATCGTTTTGGCAAAAACAAATGATGCCGGTACCATTGGTATTGCATTAAATGTTACCTCCGAGACAGACTTTGTAGCTAAGAATGATGATTTTATTGCTTTTGGTAATAAACTAATTGACATTGCCGTAGCAGCCGATATTAAGAATATTGATGACCTAAAAAATGCCGACTTCGATGGCATACCCGTATCCGAAAGAATCCTTGAGCAGGTAGGAAAAATAGGCGAAAAAATCGATGTTACAACCTTCGAGCGTGTAGAAGCACCCAGCGTGGCGGCCTACAACCACGGCGGTAACCGCGTAGCGGTGTTGGTAGGTATGACCGTAGCGGCCCCCGATGCAGGTAAAGATGTAGCTATGCAAATAGCGGCCATGAACCCCGTAGCATTGGACGAAAGCAGCGTATCTCCCGAGCAAGTAGAGCGCGAGAAAAACATTATCATGGATACCATGAAAGCCGACCCCAAAATGGAAGGCAAGCCAGACGAAATGCTCTCCAAAATTGCCGATGGCAAGCTAGGCGCGTTTTTTAAAGAAAATACACTGACCGCACAGGCCTATGTAAAAGATGGTAGCAAAACGGTAGCCCAATTCCTCAAAGAAACAAATGCCGACTTACAAATTACCGAGTTTAAGCGCTTGGCTATTGGCTAGTATTTTTTAATAAAAACTTTTATAATCTGCACCCCGATTTTATCGGGGTGTTTTTTTTTATAAATTGCCCTTGTTGTATTAATTAATAAGGGGTATACATATTCTTTATGAGCTAGTCTACCGAAAGTTTGATTTCGCCTTCGCGAATTTTTCGCATAAATTCTTTTTGCTCAGTTAAATTCATTCCTTCCAT
Organism: Chitinophagales bacterium; assembly: GCA_038258625.1. Lineage (GTDB taxonomy): Bacteria > Bacteroidota > Bacteroidia > Chitinophagales > Chitinophagaceae > JAGNRR01. The sequence goes on along the minus strand of JBBSPP010000013.1, from coordinate 7,449 downwards.
TTTTTCAGCTAATAACTTTTTCACTTTGCGGAAAAATTTTACGGTGTCAAACCCGCCTTCCGGGCGGACAGGTGTTTTTTCTTTTTTAGTCTTCATATTTTAAAAAATCTAAAGGTGTACGAATATCTATCATCGGGTAACCCAATCTAATGTTTATTGAATTAAATAGTTTGATTTTATCAAAGTTTACAATGTGTTTAAAGTTCCAGCTTATTAAGCAGTCAAGCCGATTAACTGAGGCTATCGCGATGTGGTAGGCATCATTTCTGCTTGCTTTGCCCAAGGCGTGTTCTTTTATATAAGTATCTGCCAATTCTTTTGCTTCTTCGTTTAAATCCAAAAAGTTGTAGCAATCTGCGGGTATAAGTTTCGGGATTTCTTTAACCCAATCTGGAGCTAATTCCAATTCGGTTTGGTTGACCTCGGAATAGAAAATAGTAAAATCCTTATTGATGATTCTATCAAATAAACTTTTGGTATGTACTTCAAATTCCTCATCGAAGTAGCCTCCAATTACCGAGGTATCTATGTATATCCTTGCTTTCTAACTACCACAAAGCTAAGATTTTACTTTATCTTTTCCTAAAGTCAAAGCTTAGCTTTGGCGGTTTTCGGAGCAGAGGTTTTCGGTTTGTAGTGTTGCCCGTATTCCTTATGAGCTGATGTTAGCAAGCGTTGCTTTTCGGAAGTTGTTTTAGACTTTCAAGAAACTTTTTATTTTTTTCTTTACTCTTTTTTATAAACGCCTTTATTTTTTCCTCTACTTCTGCGCTTAAGTTCTTTTTTTCTACAACGAGGGTAACCCCGTTTGGTTCTTTAATGTATCCCATGATATTATATTTTATAATAGTGTTTAATTAATTCGAGAGCTTCTTTAGGTTCGATTATCATTTGTGCAGATTGGCCAACGCGTTTAGCTCCTAAAAGTTTTTCATAGTGAGCGATTAAATTTGATTTGGCATTAAACGAAACATATCCATAATCTCCTTTATCCCAAGACTGTTTGCAAGCGAATGCAAAAAGATTTCCTGCAACTCCGTTATAAACTTTATTCCGTCCAATATTGAAATCAGCATTTTCGATTAATTCCACAAAGACAAATCCTTCTATGTATTGCAAACTTACCAAACCTTGAATTACGTTGTAATTTTCTTCAATAATCAATTTATAGACAGTTGCTTCACTTTGGTGTTCTGCTTTCCAATCAAAATTCCAGCCAGATTTCAAAGATTTTAAATCTGTTTTTTCAATCTCCAAAATTTGTGTATCGAAACTGTCGCCAGTAATTCTGTTTTCAATTGAGTTGGTTAATTTATCAATTTCAATGCTTATTGGCTCTCTTGTTTTCACACTTTAAAGGTACGAATTATTCAAATTTATTGCTAGAATAAGTATCGACTAAAAAATAAGATCTTCTAAATCATGTTCAAAATTTTTCTTTATAACTACACCTGAAATATTTATTCCCATATTTTTTTTAATGCTTGCTAACGTCCGTGGCTATAAGGAGTACGGACTTACGAAGCACAAGCTCTAAGCTATAACGCTGTTAGTCAAAGCTAAGGTTTTACTTTATCTTTTCCTAAAGTCAAAGCTTAGCTTTGGCGGTTTTCGGAGCAGCCGTTTTCGGTTTAGCTTGCCACCTTTAGTGTGGTAGTGTTGCCCGTATTCCTTATGAGCTGATGTTAGCAACCGTTTCTCTAGTTTTCGTTTCTGATTTGACTTATTATATCAGTCGTCAAGATCCAATCAATTCCTTTGGCGCTTAAACCTCTAATTAGTTTTTTATCGCCTGTCCAAAGTGGACAATCTAAATCAATTGATAAGGCGACGAAAGGAGTATCAAATTCATCAACATCGTTTGTTAGCTCAACTGACTTTTTCCAAGTTGCTTCTAGAACAGATTCTACATCTATCAAATCAATTTTCTTGAAAATTATTCTTGCTAGAAATTCTAAATCTTTTTCCGAGTATCCTGATAGATTTATAAGTTTGGCTTTGTGATTTTCCAATTCCTCTAACACAAAAGTGGGAGAGTAAAAGTCAAAGCTATCTGAATTCAGAACCAGGTCGCTTATTGCCCCGTTTGGGCTTAAAAGCGCGCTGAAAATAATATTCGTATCAACAACTAGTTTCATTACTTCAAGAAACGGCTTTTGTTTTTACTCCACCAAGATTCCTTCGTATCAGAAGATAGTTCGTCAATCTGATTTTGAGTTGCTTTACTTTTAGAAGCAATTTCTCTGAATTTTATATAATCCATTATTCGCTGTAGGCCAATCAAGTCAGTACCTGATGATAATCGAATTAGTATTTCGTTATTTGTTCTTTCGATTTGCATTGTATAAAAATAACTTATTTGTAATAAATGAAAAGACAATTTTTACTTTTAAAATCTAGTGTCTATTTTGGCGTTTTATGGGTAGGGTCGTTTCGGTTTGTTGTGTTTTTAGCATTGGGTATCAGCTGATGTTAGCTGCTGTTTCCAATCGGTTCAATATTTATTTCGTCAATTTTTCTCCTATAATTATTAATAAAGCTATCGCACAATTTTCTTCTAATCCATTGGTCAAATTTATCTATAAAACCGAAAGGGATGTCTTGTTCGCCTATGTCAAGTAAAGTAAATTCATTTTCGAAAGTTGAATCCTTACAAATGGTTTTTGCTCCTGCTTTGTAAAATCCATCCTTGCCAATCCGATAATCATATTCAGTCCAACCATAGTTAAAAGGTACAGATAGAAAATTTGTTACTAGTTCTATTTTGTTCTTACTAAACGCGGCACAATACTTTGTTCCTTCTTCTCCGTCCCAAGAAGTTTGCATAAACTCAATAAATTTTTCTTGATTATTGACAAAAACTCCTTTTGTCCAACTTGTTGATTTTCGTTTGTATTCCGGTTTTTCAATTGGTAGCCATCTTCCAAACTCACATTTCTTTAATGCTTGCTTGTCTTTTGAAATGTCTGCCCAAATGTGGTAATGTTCCAAATTAGGCGATACCGAAAAGCCTTCTTTATATTCAGAAATTGTCAAAGTGTCAATTTTGTTGTCAATAAAATAATTGACAAAATAAGTCAGCCAATTATCTCCTTTGGGTAAATCAATTTGCTCTGCGTCAGTTACAGATATTGTCAAAGGATTTACATCTTCTTTAAAATCGACTTTCAAAGCTATAATTGGGAGGTCTGCAAATAAACTTTCTTGTTGTTTGTCCTTAAAAAATATTGGCAAGTCCATTTTGAGTCCTCCATAGAATATGCTAGTCGTAAGGTACTTATGTCCACCATCAACTCCTGTTGTCAATACTTTATAATTTGTTAGAATTAACGTTGTCATATAATTGCAGCTAACGTGAGCGCATATGCGCAGTGGCATTTGCGAAGCAGGGAGTTTCGGTTTGTGATAAAGTTACTACGAAGCCCAAAAGTAGTCCCCAATAAAATGCTTATTTTTTTGCAAGCATTTTATTGGGGACGGGTAGTTTGTAACCATTTAGCCATTGCGTATCATGCATTGTTAGCAGGAGATTTTCAGCTTCGATTTCTTCAGTGTTTAACCGAAATAAAGTCAACCAAAGTTCCCCTTTAAATTAGTGATACGGTTCTGTATAAATAGTGTCGTAAAACCTTGTCAATATCTTATTTGCATCATCATTCTCTGAACGTAGAGCCGTACCAAAATCAGGTGGACCTATATATGCAGAACCATAAATATATGAAGGCCACACGAGTAGACCCGCAACTTCACTCGTAACATCAAAATGTCCTTCGGAATCGGTATAAAAGAAATCTTCCTCACTTTCAAACTTATTAGTCAAATTTGCTGGTTTAAAGTAATAAATTTTAAATTGAGTATTTTTAAAAGGAAGGCTGTCTTGCTCATTATATATATAACCGGTATATCTATACTTAGTTTTAACCTCCTCCTTCTTACAGGATACAATAAATAAAATAAGAACGAGTATGGTTAAGGGTGTTTGAATGTTTTTCATAATTATTGTTTTATTAGTTTATTAATATATATCTTATCGTTTAGTATGCTCCTTACAATGTATTGTCCTGATACGATGTGCTCGTTAATATCAACGGGTAAATAATAATTAGCCCCAGTTCCCTCAACTTTATTACTACCTTTCTGTACTATTCTGCCTTGTAAATCCAATATTTCATATTTCAATGTTTAAAAATTCAATTGAAAAAGGGCTACTTTTTTAGTAGCCCTTGAAAAATTAATGATACGGTTCAGTATAAACAGTATCATAATATGCTATATGTAAATATCCTTCATTCAGTTGTTCACTTCTTTTAGGGTCAAACGGAGGTGGACCAATATATGCTGCTCCATAATGAAAAGACGGCCAAACAGCTTCTGCACCACGAAAATTAACAGTAACGTCAAAATAACCATTTTCATCTGTAAAGAAAGATTCCTCTTTTGTCTCCTCTTTACTGACCAAATTTGCATATTTATAAAAATAGACTTTGAATTTCGTATTTTTAAATGGCAAACTATCGACTGAATTGTAAATATAACCAATGGATCTAAATTGGTTTTCTTTCTTATCCTTAGTGCAAGAGCTTGAAAAAAGTATGACTACTACTAAAGGGAGTAGTATTGTTATTTTATTTTTCATAATAATTATTGTTTTATAAGTTTATTAATGTATATTTTATCGTTCAGTATACATCGCACTATATATTGTCCTGTCACAATGTGTTCATCCATATCCACAGGGAGGTAATAATTAGCCCCAGTTACCTCAACTTTATTACTACCTTTCTGCACTATTCTGCCTTGTAAATCTAATATTTCATATTTTAATGCTCCCATACTCTGCGGTACAAAACTAAGGATAAATTGATTATTGGTAGGGTTGGGAAATAGCTCCATCCTGTCTGTACTAGTACTAACGTAATTTAGGATTGAATTGTTAGCAATAGTTTTATTTCTATAATTAGTACAGCATGGTTTGTAGCTTGGTACTATAATGGGAGTACTGTATGGTCCTGTAAAAGGTGGATTATAGGTGACCGTGCCTGCATTAGTATAAAGTGCCGCAAAGCCATTAATTACCAAAGGCTCAGACTTACTATACACACTAGCTTCTATTCTATCAGGGTCAATGGGATATCCATCATATTCATAAAAAGGACTTCGCTCATTTACTAGAATTTCGTCCGTAACAGAAAACTCCGCATTACAGGGCAATATTCTATTCTCAAGATATAATTTATCATCACCTACTTCTCTATTCAGTAAACGTATTTCTTGCGGTGCACAAGTATGATTATACTCTATGCGTTTTAAAAAATGTGTATTAGAAGCCCCCCGATCTTCCAAGAAGTCATTTTTAAGAAATGTATGATCCAGATTGTGAATCAGTATATTTCGGCCAAATAATTGTTCAACATTCGTTGGCTGTCTCTGCAACTCATTCCCCGGTACTCCCATTACCACATCAAAAGGCATGAGTGGCATAATAGTACCTACGCCCATGCCATCAAAAGGAATGTTTAATCCTGTGCTATAATTAAGTGCACTAGCAGTTGGTACAAAGCAAAAGCTAAAACCGTCGGTTCCAAGATAGCGGTTTTGCCCCCATTTTACGGCAGACTTACTCCAATGTCCACCTACAGAATAATTACTTATCTCTCGTTTATCAGCAGCATCTAACAGTCCACCTGTAAAATCTTGATTGCCACCCGATGAGGTGCTTACTCCTTGCATATCACCATCCCAACTTCGGTAAGCCATACTGTTATAACCAGTAATAAATTTAAAGCCAAACCATTTTAATCGTATTTTGACACTCCAAGTACCAAACGAAAGGCCACCTAAATTACCCGTACCATTTGGGTCGGTATTCAAATGCGTTTCGCCTGCGAAAAGTGTAAAACGCCTGCCAAGAATTGTAAAATCATTAGAAAATTCCAAGTTCATTAAACGGTCTCCCGCTGTGCGAAAAGCACCGTCCCAATACCGAGTTTGACCATTGCCATCCATATTCCCGTTACTAATTGCTACAATTTTACAATGTTGGGGTCGTCCGCCTAGAGCCGCTACATCTGCCATAAATTGGTCTCTTTTGTTATGTGAATTATAAGTTGGTACACCAAGCAAAGATTCAGTACCCACATGTTCACGTAACATTTGTTTGCCTGACGTAGCATCGAGTAATTTGTTTTGAGCAAGACCTAATGTTCTATTAATAAAAGTTGCTCCAGGTGAAAGAGGAATAAGAAAATTATTTTGTAAAAAACGTGCTAACTTTTGAATCCCCATAGGTACGTGCGCACCTTGGAAAGGGGAATCTTGCGTTATCAATAAACGAACATTATGTTGCTTATCTTGATAACAGTCACTTGTGTATCCAGACACTTCCATTTTAAGTAAAGCAAGGTTCGCAACAAGACCACCCATACTAGCCCCCATTACTACAAACTGTTCTTGAGGGGCTTGATCTCCGATATAATATCCGCATTTTAATTCCTCCAGTAGCGTTATAAAGTTATCAGCGTTTGTGTGAATGTCTTTTGAGCTATTCTTGTAATCTACCACTATTATACGATAGCCAAAGTTTCTTAAATCGGTTATGCCATTGTTTCTTAAAGTTCGATACAGGTCAGAAGTTGTAGTCTTAGCATTATTGCTAAATTCCATTGGGTCAAAACCAGACAAATAGATAAACGTTTTTATTCTTTCTGGTGGAATTGTAGAATCACAAGGTTCGTGGACAGTAAATTCTAAATCATGTTTAAAATACTTTATTGAAACTCCTGCCAAGGACATGTCCAAGACATTCATGTAGCTAATACTTCTAGCATCAATACTGCCACCTAAAGCTTCGCCTACAATTACTTCAATTGGATACTCGCCTAGTGCAGGGTAATTGATCGTTAGGTAATCATCTGAACCTAAAGCAACCGTATGCCATCCGCTTCCTTCATGAAAATTTATGTGCATAAATCTATTATTACTAGCAGCAGTTGCATCTAAAGCATTAAAACTATCGTAGAATAAATTATCAGCCCCTATGCGATAGGTAATATTTGATTCACGCGAATTATATTTATTAGGAGCTGCTGCAAAAACAGTAAAATCATCATAGGGAAAACCTGGACGACCTGGTTTATCAGTCAAAGTATTGTTTATTGTGTCAAAAATAAAATATGTATTTGTTGTAAGTGCAGTGGGTTTGAATCGGTAATAATCAAAATACATTGCCCACATATTAACGGTATCTGGTTCATAATTATCAGCTCTGTCTCTCACAGAGAGTGGTTCTTCCCAAACCGTAGTATCGTAAGCACTATTGCGCATTTCGTCATACATCATAAGCCATTGTTCGCCCCGAATAGTATCAACCGAATTGTTCTCAATAAACAAGCTGGAGTCCACCATGTGCGCAGCCATGTCCCAATTAAAAAGTTTAGGCGGTATTGGTTT
>JBBSPP010000012.1:0-15246 GCA_038258625.1 Chitinophagales bacterium | reverse complement strand
AGACGCTTTTCCCAACCGATACCATGATTATTGCACCTACTTTGGAAGAAGCAATTGATGTGGTAATGATGGATATTTTGGAGCGGGAGTTGATGGGTGGGGACAATTAATTTTTTGATGAATTAAAAAGTGGAGCGCTGCACCTACTCGCCCACAGATAGGCATTAAAAAAAGCAACCATGCAAAATTTGCCCGAAATAAATAATCAATTAGAAAATAATAATTTATTTGCTGCCTTCAAAACGCAATTGCTAAAAGACGTGGAGCAAAGCAATTTTCCAACAGACTCGCTGAAAGATATCACCCCGGATTATTACAGTATTCATTTTTTAATAGCCACCCTTTTGGAACATAGCGAGGGCAGCTCGCAGCACAATATTATGCAACTAATTTATCGAGTGGATATTAGTGAAGCGCAGCTTTCAAAATATTTAAACGAACGTCATAAAGAAAATTATTTTGATGTAATTGCAGAGTTGATTATAAAGCGGGTGTTACAAAAAGTGGTGGTGCGATTAAATTACGAAACCTAATCCTCAAACAAAACATCGGCTTCCAAAAAATTTTGCACCATGCCGCTGTATTCATTTTGCTTTACGCCATAAGTGGTGAGCATGGATAAAAAAACGGCTTTCTTGGTTTTCGTTTGTTCTATGAATTGCGCTTTATTATTCATCAGTTCTGTCGAGTACTTTTTGGTAATCGTATATTCATTTAAAGAAAATTTCATTTCAAAAAGATTCACAATTTCATCTCGACGATCAAGCACCAAATCTATTTGTGCGCCGGCATAGCTAGTGCTGCGCCAAGAGTATTGCTCCGTTTGTACACCCGATATGCCAAGGGCTTTTTTTATTTGGGGTACGTGGAGCAAGCAAATATTTTCAAACGTATTACCCGCCCAGGCGCGTTGCTGCGGGTGATCAATCTTGGTGAGCCAATCGCCTGCGCTTGCATTATTTTTATGTATAAAAAAGAAATAAAACATGCTATAAAAATCTGTGAGTTGGTACAAACTTTCGCGTCTTACTTTTCCGTAGGGTTGGTATTTTCTCAGAAAATCTGATAGTTCCAATTCTTCCAAAATGGCTGTGAGTCGTCCGCTATTTCCTAGTTTGGTATGTTTAATGATTTCTGTTCTTGTCAGTCCTTTTTTCTTTTTTGCCAACGCGCTAATTATTTGTATGTGCCGCTCGTGGTTCAAAAATAATGAAGAGTACAAATGAAAAAACTCTTGTTTGAGCAAACCATTTTTATCAAAAAAAAGTGCGTCAATATTTTGGTCAATGCTTTGGCTTTTATCCATCGCTTCGAGGTAGTACGGAATGCCACCCATCACCATATAGGCTTTTAGTATTTGGTATCTGTTCCATACAAAACCTTTTGCTTTCAGAAACTCTTCTGTCTCGGCAAGTGTGAATGGTTCTAATTTTATGCGTGCAGTAATGCGATTGTGCAAACCACCTTTGTTGCTAAAAATTTTATTGATAATATAGCTTGTTGCCGAGCCGCAAATAACAAGGAATAAATTTGACTGCCCGCTTGCCCAATGATTCCAAAAATGTTCAAAGGCTGGTAAAAATTTTGAGCGTGCCGTATCCAACCAAGGCAGTTCATCTATAAAAATCACTTTCTTTTTGTCCTTACTTTTTTCAATTAATTCTTGCAAGCGCTGAAAAGCTTCGAACCAAGTTGCTGGTTGTTCAACATTCGTATCGCCATATTTTTTTAGACTAACAAAAAACTGAGCGAGCTGCGTTGCCATATCTACATTGGCAATTCCTGTATGAAAAAACGTATATTTTTCGTTGAAATACTTTGTGATTAAAAATGTTTTACCCACTCGGCGACGACCATAAACTGCCGCAAAGTGCGCGCGCTCGTCAGCCATTAGTTTGTCGAACCATGCTTTTTGTTTATGCCTGCCAAATACGCCCATCATTATAATTGGCTTTAAATATATAAAAATTAATACATAAAGCCAAATATAATATAATTGAATATTATTGATAAAATTACATAAATGGCTTTATGTTTAAAATAAAACGATTTAAAGCCAAATTAAATCACACTTTACTCTTCACATAATCATCCACATTACTAAACAAAAATGTAGGATACTCGATTGAAAATTTCTCGGTCAACAATCCAGCAGTCAACGGACGAGCAGCAGGCTGATTCAAATCTTCAGTAAGCGTAGGAATCAATTCATACTTAGCCTCAGGAAAATATTTCAGAACCCGCAAAGCCAATTCAATTCGATTCATATAATCAGTACTGGCTATGTGATACTCTCCCTCTTTTTCATCATTCAATAAAAGCCACATACTCTTGGCAACATCCAGCGCATTTACGGGAGTAGCGTATTGGTCAATCGGCAATTTCAACATCAGCTCCTGACCATCTTTACATTGCTCAATAATACGCGATACGAAATTTTTATTCCGAATTTCATCGCCATACACATTTGTAATCCGTAAAATTAAATACGAAATACCCGAAGCACGCACCGTATCCTCGCCCAACAATTTATGCTCGGCATAAATACCTAAAGGATTAAAAAAATCTTCTTCCTTATACGGACCATCAATGCCATCAAAAACATAATCTGTACTTATGTACACAAAACGCGCATCACATTCTTTGGCTAGCTGCAATAAATTAATTGTAGACTGCACCGTTTTTTGATAACTTTCTTCTTCATGGTCTTCGCAATAATCTACGTGCGTCAATGCACCACAATGAACGATCACATCAGGATTAAACGATTTTACATCAGCATTTTTTTCATCGGCTAAATCTAAGGAATTGAAGTATTGCGTATTCTCTGCAGGAAAAGAAAAGTATGTGCCGAGTACTTCCGCACCTTGTTCTAAAAAGTATTTGTGACAGTTGCCGCCTACTAATCCCGAGGCACCTGAGATGAAAATTTTCATTGGACAAATTTAACCGCAAAGGCGCAGAGTCGCAATGTTTATCCAATGAGACTGCTAAGGTTCTTGTTTTAAGTGGCAAAGTTTCTTTAGCAAAGAACGCTTTGCGAACTTAGCGCCTTTGCGGTTTTCATTCGCTTTTTCCACGGCAAATGCACTAAAGTTTACCAAACCTACAATCTGTTTACAACTCTTTTAATTCCATCTTTCAATAATGCAACATTAAAATTCATAAGCAAGCCCAATTTCAATCCAGTTAATTTAAGCTGCGATAACACTTGAGCCATGTGAACATCATGCAATTCCCTCACGGCTTTTAATTCAATCACTAACTTATCTTCAACCAACAAATCAATCCTAAAACCAATTTCTAATTCCACTTCTTTATATTTTACAGGAACGGGCTTTTGTTTTTCGACCTTAAAGCCATGCTGAACCAACTCGTAATAGAGACATTCCTGATAAACAGATTCTAGTAAACCGGGACCTAATTCTCTATGTACTTCTATAGCTAATCCAATTACAATCTGCGATAATTCAATTTCAGTCATGGCATTAAAAATAGTAAAAATAACTTAGATAATTACTTGAACCGCAAAGGCGCGAAGGCGCAAAGTTTATCTAATGCGACTATAAAGGTTATTGTTTTAAGCTACAAATTCTTATTAAATCAAACCCTTGCGACTTTACTAAATAACACCAACAAACAACACCAATAAAACTTTGCGCCATTGCGTCTTTACGGGTTGCATACTTTTTCTACCGCAAAGGCGCGAAGGCGCAAAGTTTATCTAATGCGACTATAAAGGTTATTGTTTTAAGCAGTATTTGGTAATTAAACCAACTCTTTGCAACTTAAAAAAATAACACCAACAAACAACACCAATAAAACTTTGCGCCTCTGCGCCTTTGCGGTTAAAAACCAAAATAACACCAACAAACAACACAAACTAATCCAGCGCCCTTGCGATAAAAAAACTAAAAAGGCGATTCAAACTCCCCCAGCCCACCAAACCCCAAATCACGCGCACTCAAAATAGCATTCCCCACCACCGGCCACTCCATCCCAAAACTATCATACCGCACCCCACCATCAGCGGCTGCATTATACATCCCACTAACAAAATAAAACAAAGTACTCTCAGCAGTCAACGAAAGAAAACCATGAGCAAACCCCTCAGGAATATACAGCGCCTGATTATTTTCAAAACACAATTCTTGCGTAGCATACTGCCCATAAGTAGGCGACCCTTTGCGTAAGTCTAAAGCAACATCCAGCACACAACCCGCAGTACAAAAAACAATTTTGCTGTGCGCGTGTGGCGGAGCATGAAAATGCATTCCACGAATTACCTTTTTTACCGACGTAGAATAAAAACTTTCCTTCAATTCAAAATCTATTCCTGCGGCTTTAAAATCTGCATCGTGAAAAGGTTTTACAAACGCACCGCGTTCATCGTCGTGGCGAAACTGTTGAATCACTTTTACACCTTCAATATTTGTATTATCAACTCTCATTCTTGTCACCTTTAGTGTGAGCTACCGTCAATTTTTGCGCTAAAAAATTCTTGAATTTGCAAGAGACATTTTACGTCCGCATCGCCTTTAGCCATGTGCCAACCAAAGGTTACTTTGATGGCTTCCTTCGCCGTCCAAGTGGTTGACCATCCCGTCGCTTTTTTAAATTTAGAATTATCCAATGCCAAAAAGTTCGCTTCGTGTTTTTGCCCTTCTTGCTTTACAGATTTGTACGAACCTTTGCCCATTACCTCAATGCCCATTTTTACCAAATCTTCTACCGTCAACACATCGTCTTTGTCGGGGCCAATGTTGTATGCCTCACAATATTTTGTAGGCTCGTCCACCATTTTGGTAGCTAGCAAAAGGTAAGCACCCAACGGCTCCAACACATGCTGCCACGGACGCGTAGCCTGCGGATTGCGCAGCTCCACTTCTTGGTTTCTGTTTATGGCGCGGATCACATCCGGCACAATTCTGTTCTCGGCATAATCGCCGCCGCCTATTACGTTGCCCGCGCGCACACTTGCAATACTTTTTTTATGCTCGTCATATTTCTCGGGTGCAAAAAACGATTTGCGGTACGAATCTATAATTATTTCGCAGGCCGCTTTACTGGCCGAGTATGGGTCAAAACCACCCAACTTATCACTCTCCAAAAACGCGCGATTCTCCTCCAGATTTTCGTACACTTTATCAGTCGTTACCAGCACCACCGTACAAGCATTTTTTAGTTTGCGTACCATTTCCAATACAATGGCAGTGCCGTAAGTATTCGTCTCAAAAGTTTTTAATGGATTATCGTAGCTCTCCAACACCAGCGATTGCGCCGCCAAATGAAAAACAAAATCCGGCGCACAATCCACAAGGCACTCCTCCAGATATTCCACATCATTAATATCCTCTAGCGTGCTGCGCTCACACATAAAATCGCCGTCTATCAAATCAAACAAATGGTCCTGCTCGCTATCCAACGAGTAGCCATAAATCTTAGCGCCCATGCGCGCCAAAATTTGCGTAAGCCACGCCCCCTTAAAACCAGTATGACCCGTTATAAAAACTTTTTTATCCTTAAAATAAGGCGCGAGATATTTAAAATTCAGTTCCGACATTTTTGTGTTTTGTTTTGGACGTGCAAGGTAATAAATGCTTTTTAGATTGGGAGCATTTGGCTTTTTTCTCTTTGATTAAGCTTTGGTCTCGGGCTATCCGTTCCTACTCCTCGCTTCGCTGTGGGGTATCCACTTCTATCCCGGCTACTTGACCATTTGGCTCCATATTAAGCTTTAAACTACATTCCTTTGATTATCTAAAATAAATATGCTAAGTTTATTCAAAACTCAATAATTGAACATTGATTATATAGACAATACTACTTTAGATATACTTTCAACAAGATTGAAAAATTCAGTTAGTCAATTGGATATTCTAAAATGGTTAAACAATTTTGAGAAAAGTGAACTTAAATTCGCTATTGACATTTTACAGAATCTTACCGTCTTCACTACTTTCGAAATTGAAGAAATTCTCAATGAAGGACTTAATACAATTTTTCCAACCATAGAGAATGAAGAGATTCTAGTTATACACCCTGTTGGAAATTTTGGAAAAAGCGGTAGCATGGTTAGCTATTTTCTACAGAAAACTGATTATCACAAATCAAATAAGGTCAAAATTCAATTTTCACCTGATTTAAACACATTCAGTTTCAAAGAAGGCAAAAATTACAAACTCTTACTTATAGATGACTTCGTAGGTTCCGGAAATACTATTGATAAATACTTTACAAAAGATGTGCTCCCCCACTCTGGAAACTTTATGAGTATTAACTTTATTGGAATTGCCGGAATGAACTCTGGAGTCAAAAAAATAACACCTCATTTTTCAAGTATTCATATCCCTAATTCAAATATTTACAAAAAAGCTTTTTCAAGCGAAGCCAGCTATTTCGGATATAGGAAACAAGAGAAGCATAGAGAATTCGCTTATAAATATGGTATATTATTAACAGGGGCTACAAATAAAAAGAAAAGTAAGCTAAAATTCAAAAATGCTCTTGGTTACAACAATAGCCAAGCTTTAGTTTCGTTTTCCTATGGCAGTCCGAATAATACATTACCAATAATATGGGCCAACAAAAATGACTGGTTTCCGTTGCTGCCTAGATTCTTTCCCAATAAAATCGACAAGGCTAGAAAATTCAGGAAAGGCATTTCTTCAGAGCTTTCTATTTTAAAGGAGTTTGGAAGTGAAAACATAAGAGAAAATTTCTTTAGTTTAGAAGTCATTCGGGGCAGAAAGACTTTTACTTCTGCCAATAAGATTGACTTTACACTGTATGCAATTATAAAGTTGACAAGGGCAGGAGTCAACCCAAATAATATTTGTCAAAAATTAGGAATCCTTTCTAAAGATTATGAAGACATTTTGGATTTAGGTAAAGAAAGAGAGATATTTACTAATGGAAACAATCTAAGCCTTTATGGTTTGGAGTTGTTTCAAGACGCTAAAAAATGTATTGAGCGGAATAAGAAAAATTTGGAATACGAGACAAAGGATATTTTTGCAGTTAGAGAAATTAATTATAAACCTAAAATTTTTAATGGAAAATCATAAAGGGCAAGCTTTTTCGAGTCTTGGGATGCTTTTAGGAGCATTTAGAAGACAAGAATTCATAAACAGTTGTTTATGCTGGGTTGAAGTAACTTATCAACTTTTTCAACACAACACCTGCCGGAAGAGGCAGGCTTGTGCTGAAATACTTCGCCGATTTTAAAAACGAGTTGCCCTTTATGTTTTTTAATTTATGTAAAAAAAGAAAGAATAAAACACCAATTCCTTCAGATTCATTTGAAGGAGATATCAAAGAGTATTCGGAAGATTTAAAAAAGCACAACCTTCCTGTAATTTTTTCAGTGCATCACTTGTGCCTTTTGGCAGATGTTAATATACCAAACATATTAAAACTATGTAACAGCAATAGAATCGACTCTTACAAAAGGTTCAAGCTAAAGAAAAAAAGAGGAGGTTTTCGCGTAATTCAAACACCGAAAAGGGAATTAAAATATCTGCAAAGGTGGATACTGAAAAACATTCTAGAAACAGTCCCTTCTCATGAATCTTGTAAAGGTTTTGATAAACAAACATCGATTAAGCAAAATGCCGAAGGACATTTAAATTCCAATGTTTTATTAAAATTAGACCTGCTTAGATTTTATGATTCAATAAATGAAAGACGCATCTATGGAGTCTTTAAGAGCATAGGATATCACCCCAATTTAGCAGTTAGTTTAGCTAAGATTTGTACCATTGTTCCCAATGATTTGTTTATGTCATCATTTCAAAAAAAAGAACTGAGTTTAAAAAACGTAATAATCAATTTAAATCAGGGGTTACTTGCTCAAGGCTCTCCTACTAGTCCAAAATTATCAAATCTCATTTGTCGAAACTTGGATAAAAGACTTACAGGTTTAGCTGCGAAAAATTCTGTAATATATTCTAGGTACGCAGATGACATTACATTTTCTGGAGAATACGAGAACTTATCAAGAATAAGAAAAATTGCATACCGCATAATCAAAGAAGAAAAATTGTTCCCTAATTATTCAAAAACTAAATTAATAAAGAAAGGTGGGAGATTTTTAGTCACAGGAATTAATGTACAAAGTGATACGGCTAAAGTTTCAAGAAAAAGAAAAAAAGATATAGAACACCATTTATTTCATTGCATTAAAAACGGCGTAGCTAATCATACCCAAAGTGCCAATATTACAAACAGGAATTTCAAGGATTGGCTTTATGGGAGTATCTGTTTTGTATATTCAATTGAAGAAGAAGTTGGCAAAAAATATTTCCAACAATTCGATAGGATAGAATGGCCTATATAAGTTTTCGTCCCGTCTAAATTTAGTTTGTAACTACCAGCTACTTCAGATGTTCCCAACGCTGCCAGCTACTCTAGATATTCCCCAAAAATGCTGTTTGAGACCAGCTACTCCAGATGTTCCCAAAAATACTGTTTGAGATATTGCGCCGCAGGTGTGTTATTCCAGCTATTCCAGATGTTCCCCCGCTGATTGGAGTTTAATCAGCTACTCTAGATGTTCCCAACGCTGTTCCAAAATGTTTCTCCGCAGGAGTAGCATTTGGAACGCTCGATAACGAGGTTCTTCAGAACCCGCTGCCGGGTAGGCAGCCTAGCCAATAACAGTTCTACTTATTATTCTTGGTTTTAAACCCAATAGGATTTCTAGTTTGTGGCTTATTTTTCACATCTATTAATCCATGCACTAATTCAAAAATACTTGCTATTTCATCATCATGCATTTTTACGTCATGCCCAATATTGAGTAACCTTTTATCTAACTGTTCAAGCCTTTTAAGAATTTCTTGATTTTCTAAAACCAATTTACGCAGTTTTACAAATATCTCAATTACCCGTAGGCTGGTTTCTATTGCTTTCCCACTTTTAATAACATTTGCCAGCATAAGTACACCATGCTCAGTAAAAGCATTTGGCATAGAGCCTCCAAGCACTTGTTTGGAAGGTATCGCATTTTGCGACACCATCAAATCAACCTCGTCCTCAGTCAAACGAAACATAAAATTTTTGGGGAAACGTTCTTGATTTCTTTTTACTTGTTCATTTAATCGGCGGGTTTCTACTTCGTACAAATTTGCCAAATCTCTATCCAACATTATTTTCTCACCGCGCAATTCAAAAATCCTATTTTCAATTATTGTATCGGTAACAATTATTTCTTTCGCCATAATATTTGAATAAGAATGTGAAGATAATAATTTGCCGCCCTAGCATGCAAATTAAGCAAGAACAAACATGGTATCGCAAATTGCGACACCTACTATTCAGCTACTCCAGATGTTACCAACGCTGTCAACGCTGTTCCAAAATATTTCTCCCCAGGAGTAGCGTTTGGAACGCTCGATAATATTGTTCTCCTGAACAATCTGCTGGGTAAGCAGACTAGCTAATAACAGCTTACAACAAAAAATACTCGAGCCTGTAAGGTTCAAATGTCTATAGCAATTTGCACGGAACACAAATACGCCCCCAATGGGGTCGCACATATTTTGTCTATATTTTTTCTATAGATATACAATCCCGATGGGATTGAAATATCTCACAAATTTGCCATGTATCCGACGCGGCGGAAATCACTAGCTACTCCCGTTGTTTCCCAAAATGCTGTCCAGCTATTCCAGATGTTACCACAAAATGCTATTTGAGATATTGCGCCGCGGGCGCTGCGAGAAACATCGAAAATGGCTAGTTGCTGTTACCTTACGTTAATCGACAATTAGTATCGGGTGAAAGAAACTTAGTTAGAAAAAATTATGTATTTTTTTTTAATTTTTCGGTTGTATAATTTATAAATTTGGAAAATGGATAATGCACTGGAAACTAGACGGATTGCCAATTTGCATAATTACGAAATACTTGATACCCCAGCAGATGGCGCCTATGATGAAATTACATCATTGGCAACAAAAATTTTTGATGTACCTATTGCCATTATTTCTCTTGTTGATACTGATCGTATATGGTTCAAATCTGCCCACGGACTGGACGTTGATGAAATACCGCGTAGCCCAGGATTGTGCAGCTCGGCAATTATGTCTGATGAGGTTTATGTAGTTGAAAATGCAAAAGTTGATTCAAGAACATTGGCCAACCCATTAGTGGCAGGCGTGATGGGCTTACAGTTTTATGCTGCTTCCCAACTAAAATCTATAGATGGCTACAACCTCGGCACCTTGTGTATAATTGATAAAAATCCACGAATACTAAGCGGAAAAGAAATATCAATGTTAAGACAGCTATCAAGAATTGTTATGGACAATTTCGAAATGAAACTGCAATCAAGATTAATGATTCGGGATATTCAAGAAAATCTCTCTTAATCACAAAGCGCTACCCTATTGACGGTTATAACATTGCCTATTACTCCAAACATATTCTCCAAATGCTATTTACGAAATTGTCCTCGATAACGTTATTCTCCTGCTTAAGCGACTGGATAAGCAGTACCGAAAATAACATATTTTGTCAGTTTAAATTATCCCTTATTCGCTACGCTAAGTAGTGCGGAGCATTTACAAAAAAAGCATTAATACGCTTTCGGAATTTGATTATCCTTAACGTGGAACTACACAAATAGCCAAATCTAAACCTCCGCCAATTCACTTACTTTCAAAATATTGGACGGCACTTTTTCCCCATTCGCTCTAACACTGGGCGATATAAGTTCGCCATTATCAGATACCACTGAAGTTATGTAGGTAGAACTATTTTCTATATTATACTCTTTACGAAAACCAATGAGCTCTACACGTATGTTCCTTTCTGCGGCTCCTTCATTTACAAATTCTTTTATCATTTGTAGTACGTCATGGTCAATGTAAACGGTAGTTGATGCATCAATTTTTACTTTACTCCCTTCGGGTAAATGAGCAAAAGTTTGTTTGATGGCAGCTTTGTTTAAAAACGAAACTTCTTGCGCCAGTTCCATATTGATGGTTTCGCCGGCTGTGTGATGATCTTTTTTGAAAAAGTAAGCCAACTTTAAATTGCCCCGCAAAATAAAATAAATACTTACCCCCAATCCAATACCAACACCAATTAATAAATCGGTAAAAACCACGGCTACCACGGTTACTACAAAAGGTATAAACTGAAACTTTTTACTGTTGTGCCACATCTCTTTAAACTTTACCGGACTGGCTAATTTGTAACCTACTACTAATAAAACTGCTGCCAAGGATGCCAAGGGAATTTTGTTTAACAAAAAAGGAATAGCAAGCACAGCTGCCATCAAAAATATTCCGTGAGCGATAGCGGCAATTTTTGTTCTTCCGCCCGAATTTATATTGGCCGAAGTACGTACAATAACTGAAGTAACAGGAATTCCCCCTATTAAACAACTTAGCATATTCCCTACGCCTTGCGCTTTCAGCTCTCTATTGGAGTTCGTATAGCGCTTCAACGGATCCAATTTATCAGCGGCTTCAATGCATAATAATGTTTCAATACTTGCCACCGCGGCTATTGTAACGGCCACAATCCAAATATCCATATTGGCTATTTGCGTAAAATCGGGGAGGCTAAACTGACCCCAAAATTGTGAAATAGATTCAGGTACGGGCAAGCTGACCAAATGCTCGGGACTAATAGCCAATGACGAACCTGTTGCTTTAAAAGTTTCGTTGATGGCTATGCCCGCTAATACGGCAACTAAGGCGCCAGGGATTGATTTCATTTTTTGGAAAAAAGGAACTTTTAAAAATGCTATCAAAATCGCCAATGAAACCAACACGACAATCACCGCACCGGGATGAATATAATTTACAGCTTTCGCCAATGTCTGAAAAATTTGATGTTGGCCAGCAGCATTAATAAAAAAATAATCGCCTTCGTGCATTTCATCAAAGCCAATGGCGTGGGGTAGTTGCGATAAAATAATAATGATACCAATGGCCGCCAACATTCCTTCAATCACATTGCTTGGTAAATAATTTGACAGCACACCCGCCTTAGCAAAACCCAAAATAATTTGAATGATACCTGCTAAAAAACCAGCTAATAAAAAAGCTTCAAAAGAACCCAAGGTGGCAATGGCTGCCAACACAATAGCGGTTAAACCTGCAGCTGGGCCAGACACACTAAGTTGGGATCCACTCAAAGTACCTACCACAATGCCAGCTACAACTCCCGAGATAATTCCTGAAAACAAGGGCGCACCACTAGCAAGGGCAATACCTAAGCATAATGGCAGCGCCACTAAAAAAACGACAAGACCTGCTTTGATATCGGTCTTAAAATATTTTGTTGAAAAATTTTTCATAACGCTTGTAATAAATTTTTATTATTTTTTTTGTGTATGTACGTGTGTGTGTGTGTGTGTGTGTGTGTAATTTTTATAAACTCAAACGAGCTATCTATAATTTTTTATAAGGAGCAGCCTCGTTTAAAAGTTCTAACGGAACTTCGATAAGGTGTTTTACTTTTTTCTTTATAAAATTTGTAGCATTAAACCATTTTTTGTTTTGGCCATGCAATATTTTGTCAGAAGGTATAATAGCTGCATCGGCAGCCAATTGTTCCAAAAAATTTTGGAACGCTAAAGAGTTTACCCCCGTAAATAATTCATAAGAAAATGTGTTGATATTATTTTTATATTCTTTCAAAATTTGACGTTGGGCATCTTCAAAACCATCGGCCATTTGTGTTCTTAGTTGTTCTCTCTTACTAAAATGGGTTACACCCATACGATTCTGTGGCAGGCGGCAGCCGGCTATCAATATAATATCGAGCTTGGTATTGGGATAGTTTAGTATCGCATACTCTACTAACTGTAGGGATGTCACAGTAAAGTCAGTAGGAATCAAGATTTTTATGCTATTTTCTAACATTTATGCAAACCTATCGGCCTGATGTTAGAGCCAAATTAGATTGATATTAGAATAAGATTAGAACTTAGATTTTGGCTAAATTTTATATTTTTTTTGATTTGGCAATTTAATTTTCACCAACGTTCCATTATCCACTTGCGTTATGAATCGAATTTCGCCCGAGTGCATTTTTATGATACGATAGGCCAGCGGCAGCCCGAAACCGAAGCCTTCTATATTCCGCACATTTGAGGCTCTAAAAAATGGTTCGTAAATGTTTTTCAATTCATCTTCGGGAATGCCCACGCCCTGATCTTTTACGGTGAGCAAAATATAATCTTCATCCGAAATTATTTTTACCATTACTTTTTTGTTGTCCGAAAACTTACAAGCATTTTCAATAATATTGCCCAATGCCACTTTCAACAGTGACTCGCTGCCCATGTGGGTAATCGCTTCTTCGCGTTTGGGTAGCTCTTCAAAATCTAACTCTATATGATTGCCAGGAATGGCTACATCTATATTTTTTTTGATGGTCAAAATCATTTCATCCATACGGATGGGTTCTATCAAAAAGCCTTTTGAGTCAAAATCTGTTTGCGCTAGCTTAAGCAATCCATTTACCAAAAAATCTAAGCGCGACGCTTCTCGGTCTATACTTGTCAAAATGCTATGATACTCTTCTGTGTTTCGTTCCTTGTTTAGTGCAATTTCTGTTTGCCCCAAAATTGCTGTAAGCGGATTTCGCAATTCGTGCGAGGCGTTGTTTATAAAATTACTTTGCAGGTCAAAAGAAAGTTGCAGCCTGTCCAACATATTATTGAAAGTTTTTGACAATTGCCCAAGCTCATCCTTATGATTGGCGGTACCAATCCGCAAGGATAAATTTTCGGCACTTATAGAATTTACTTCATTAATTATTTTAGAAATTGGGCTCAGTGCTTGCTTAGAATAATACCTACCCAAAAAGAATATAAAAATGATGCTAATAAAAAAAGCACCCAGCAGTATATCTCGCAAATTGTCCAATTTACCAAAGCCATATAAATCTGTGGCAGAGAGTACCACTATAAAATCGCCAGATGCATCATGAAAAAGCAAGCCCGTATAAAAATATTCACGTTGTTCAAGCTCGGCATATTCTGTATCAAAAATCTGCCGATAAAATGATGCGGGCAGTAAAGTATCAAGCGCCTCCAATGCTTTTTTATTTTCGGCATCTACGCGGTAAATAACTTCTTTTTCATTGGGCAAGGTCATCAAATGTTTAATTCTGATGTCATCATAAATGTCAATGTTAAACTTGTTTGCTTCTAAATATGCTTGTGCAGCAATAGTTGCACGTTGACTAAGCCGCAGGTAAAATTCGCTCTCGGTATATTTTTTGGATGTATAAAATATAAGCAAGAAAATACCAATCAAAAACAAGCTGGTAAGAAAAATAAAAATGGCGGTGATTTTGGTTCGTAACTGCATGGCTTACCTATTCGCTTTTCATAATGTATCCCATCCCAATAACTGTATGAATAAGCTTGGGTTCGTACTTTTTATCAATTTTATTTCGCAGATAATTTACGTACACATCTACCACATTGGTACCCATATTAAAATTTATATCCCACACACTTTCCAAAATATCGATGCGGCTAGTCACTCTATTTTTATTTTTTAATAAATACTCAAGCAATCGAAATTCAGTCGTTGTCAAATTTATTTCTTTGCCGGCGCGCTTTACAATTTTGGCGTCTGTGTCCAGCTCCAAATCTTCCATTGTTAGCATTTGGGTATTGCTACTTTTCAAACCTTTATCTCTGGTTCGTGCCCGGATCCGCGCGAGCAACTCTTTAAATTTAAATGGTTTTACCAAGTAATCATCAGCGCCAGCATCCAAGCCTTTTACAATATTTTCGGTAGAGCCCAAAGCCGTGAGCATAATTATAGGCAGTGTGGCGTAGCCCATTCCTCTAATTTTTTTTGCCACTTCGCGGCCATCCATACCGGGCAAAATAATATCGAGCACCACCAAATCTATTTCCTGTTCCTTCAAAAGCTCCAAGCCTTTTGAACCATCATAAGCCACAAAAACTTTGTAGCCCGACTCCTGCAAACCCTGACTGATAAATGCCGCCACGTTGGGCTCATCTTCTACCACTAATATTTGTTTTATACTATCTGACAACTGGCAATTTTTTTGAAAGATAACAAAGATATATTTTTGGTACTAGAGCAGTAGTTTTTGCGGTTAGAATTGGGTTAGAATATGATTTTAAGAGAACAGACATTCTGCACATTCTATAACCCACTTGGCGAAGTGTTCGCCCAAAACGCTGTTTCTAGATATTGCGCTTCAGGAGTAGCATTTGTAGCGCTGGATAAAACAGTTCTT
>JBBSPP010000011.1:0-15515 GCA_038258625.1 Chitinophagales bacterium | reverse complement strand
GTAGCACATTGGGAAGCTATACTTTTTACGGTGCTTGCATCACCGATACAAATTGTAGGGTAGCAACTAATTTGGTAATTAATGGGTTGCCATTTGCTAGTGTTACAAAAAGTGATGTGAATTGTTTTGGTGGAGCAAGCGGTACTATCAGCGCAAGTTTGGCTGGTGGGGTTTCTCCAATTACTTATACTATTTTACCATCAACAAATAATAGCGCAGGTTTTTTTCAAAATTTGAGTAGTGGCATTTATACACTTCGCGCCACCGATGCCACGGGTTGTTCTTCCAACGATTCTGCGATTATTATTTTACAACCTGCGGCTTTATCAATTAGTGCAAATGCTGTTACCCATGTTGCATGCAATGGTGATAGTACGGGGATGGTGAGTTTGGTGTATTCGGGTGGGTCGGGTTTTGTGCAATATATTATTTCGCCCAATCCGGCAACAACTACTCAATTCCCAGCTGGCACATTTAATAATTTGCCCGCCGGTACATACACGGCAATAGTTACGGATATAAATGCCTGTACAGCATCAACAATTTTTACCATTACCGAACCTGCTACGAAACCAACAATAACAAATATTACAAGCACCACGCCAAGCTGTGTGCCGGGCTGCGATGCGTCTATGACGGTAACTGCAACGGGTGGTACAGGAATGCTTCTGTATGCGTTAACCCCTCCAATAGTTCAAGTTTCTAATGTGTTTTTCAATATATGCGCCGGAAATTATATCGTTACAGTACAAGACGCCAATGGATGCTCAGCGCAATCAAATGCAATAATTACCTCTCCTGGTGCGCCAACATTTACTAGTGTTACAAAAACCAATGTGTCGTGCAATGGTGGCATTGATGGTACAATTTCGGTAGTGGTAATTCCTGGTACTTCACAAACATTAGTTGTAAATATTATTTCGCCTATAAATATTTTTAGTATCAATGGTCAATTTTCATCAGTACCCGCTGGCTCATACACGGTGCAAGTAACCGATGCAAATGGCTGTGCCATCCAAACGATTGTGAGTATTACTCAACCACAGGTTTTAAGTTTTGGCTCAGTATCAAAAACAAATCCGAATTGCTTAACAGGTAATGATGGTAGTATTTTGGTCGGTGGGTCAGGCGGCACATTGCCTTATGCTTATTCGCTGCAAAATACTTCGATACAAACATCTGGAAATTTTATAGGGCTTGTGGCTGGTGTATATACTGTCACCATTACTGATGCAAACAACTGTACCACAAGTACTCTGGTAACCCTTACAGACACTAGCACAATAAATATTGATAGCACAAGTATTATTCCCGCCAATTGTTTGAACCAAGGCAGCATTACAGTATTGGCAAGTGGTGGTGTGGGCGCTTTGGTGTATAGTATATTGCCCAACCCGAATAGTACATCGCCGTCAACTACGGGTATTTTTAGCAATTTACCATCCGCTACTTATACCATTACAGTGACCGATGCTAACGCTTGTTCCAAAACCGTGGTACTATTTTTACCGCAAATCACGCCTACATTTTCATCCGTCGATGCAAGCCAAGCCAACTGTATAGATAGTAGCGGGCAAATTATTACCGTTGCTACTAGTGGCACTTCGGCAATTAGTTATACGCTGCTGCCCACTGCAGGATTGCAAACTGTGGCAGGCGTTTTTACAAATTTGCCAATAGGTATTTATACCATAACGGCTACCGATGGCAGCGGCTGTACTGTAAGCACAACTGCAATTATCAACTATGCTCAACCGCCCAACATTATTAATCTTACCACTACAAATGTGACTTGTTGGGGCGGCACCACAGGCGGCATTTCGTATGCAGCGCAAGGCGGCAGCGGCAATTATGTTTACAATTTGGTTACCTACAATCTGACCAACAATACGGGTACATTTACAGGTTTGCTAGCGGGCGTTTATACCGTGGCGGTGATTGATAGTAATGGTTGCCGCGCAGATACCGCAGTTACAATTTCCCAACCATCACAAATTGTTTTGACCGCCAGCCTTCAGAAACCAACTTGCACGGCTAGGGCCGATGGGCAAGTAATACTTGCAGCCACTGGCGGGGTTGGGGTTATCAACTATTCTTTGAATGGGCTTGTGAGTAATAGCACAGGTATATTTTCCAATTTAGTTGCGGGTAATTATTTGGCTATTGCGACTGATGCTACTAATTGCTCAGTGCAACTTTTTATTGATTTACCCGCCGACAGTTTAGCCCTTCTTTTGGCAAAAAAAGAAAACGAAAGTTGTATTCCCGGTGGCGATGGGCTGCTTGAGGTGGTTGGCCTGCCTGCCGACAGCAGCTATTTGTACAGTATAGATTCTATAAATTGGTCATCAAAAAACACGTTTATTAATTTATCAAAAGGAGTATATAAAACATACATCACAAAACCACTAACGGGTTGTACAGCTAGCCGCACAGATACAATATTCTTTGAAAACAATATCCCGCTCAACGAAGTAGTGGTGCTTGGCGAAAAATGTTTTGGCAAAAATGATGGCGAAATTATTGCGCCAAATTCACAGCTTTCTTATTCCTTGCTGCCCAGTGCGGGGATGCCATCGCTCAATGGAATCAGTAATATTCCACCCGGCGTTTATAATTTAATTGCCGAGCAAAATAATGGTTGCCGAGGCGAAAAAATAATTGTGATTGATGCCGCCGATTCTTTTTGGGTAGAAAATATAAGCGTTACTCCATCAAATGTGCATTGCTATGGTACGGCGCAAATTAGCGGCGCGGGCGGCACATCCCCTTATACGTACGCTCTTACGCCAAATGTTGGCCGCGAAACTAGCCCCGGATTTTACGAAGCGTTGTGCTGGGGAAATCACCAACTTTCGGTAACCGATGCGAGGGGTTGCAAACTATCAAAAACAATTACCATTCTCGAAGATCTAAACGCGCCCAAAAATATGTTCGACTATTTTGCGGTGTACCCAAACCCGGCCAATGATGTACTTTATATAAAATCAGATTACCTTATTGAATACGAGCTAGTGCTTATTAATCCATTGGGGCAATGCATCTTAAAAACAAGGTATCATGATAAAATTGCGAGCATAGATGTGAGCAAGCTAAGTGCAGGTTTGTACATACTCCGATTTGTATCGCGGGTAGATCAAACCGATCTTAAAATTTTGATACAGCATTAAGTTGTTTTTTTAAAAAAAAAATCTATTACCTTTATTTCTTTTTTTAAACCTGCGTCGTCATGCCCTGTGTATGAAGGAGCAGGTTTTTTTTTCGTGTTACAATTTGTTAAAAAAAATGGGGTCTTAAACTTTTGGAATTCTTGGAGGGTCGAAAAAAACAAATCACGCCAAAAAGGTGTGAGAAACTTAAAAAAAAATAAACATCATGAAAAACAACATTTTAATGACCGCACTTGTTGCACTCATCGCAATCGTTGGTTTTAGCCAACCCGCAACAGCCAAAACAATAAACCACAAAAAAGATAAAAAAGTAGTGGTAGTAAAACATCGTCCGCACAGCGGCAGAACGGTGATTAAAAAACGAACACCCAACCGCACAGTAGTGGTAAAGAAAAACCGCCGAGGCCGCACGGTAATTGTAAAAAAACACCGAGCACCACAGCGAGCATGTAGCCGCCAAGTGGCTCGCCATCGCCACAACGGTCGCCGATAATTTTTTTACACTAAAAAAGATTATTTACAATTTCAGGCCTTTCTCATTCAGAAAATGGGAAAGGCTTTTTTTAAGAAAAATGAATGTGCTCGCACTGAGCGGATAATAATTTTTCTTTCCTGTCCGATAGGCTGGCGGGTACAAAATTTTTCACCATCACAAACCCTGGCGTTTTGCCTACCTCAAAACTTCCCAATTTTTTTTCCAGACCAAATAGATTGGCACCATTAATGGTTGCCCATTTTAAAATCTCCTTCAACGCAATTTCAGGAAAATGATCCTGAATGGTTTTTACCTCTGCCAAAATATTAAGGTCGGTGTTTGATGCTAGGCTATCAGTGCCGAGTACAATTTTATTTTTTTGTGCCAAAAAAAGTGGCAGCTGCGGCAAGCCATTTTCTATATATAAATTTGCATTGGGGCAAAAACACCACCACGTATTTGAATCAGCAGCGGCAATATCACTAGCCTTTGTAAACGTATTATGAACGAATAATTTTTTGGTATCAGCACTTAGCAGGCGCATGGTATTTTTAAAACTTGTAGTGCATGTTTTTTCCTTTAGTATTTCAGTTTTCTCCAACCCAAATTTTTTATAAAAATCATCAAAACCACCAGCCTTTTTTTCAAACAATAAATTCTCGGCCTCGCTTTCTTGGTTATGAATGCTAATAAACTTTGTGCCGATAGCTATCGGGAATTCATTTACTTTTTTATACATGCTTTCGTTGCAAGTATAAGGCGCGTGCAAGGCAAGTGAAGACATCATACCTTGTTCCTGAAATTTTTTCAGCACTGCTACATATTCACCAAATCGCCGCTCGGTATCTGCTTCAAGAATGGTGATGCACTCTATAAAATTATGGTAATAAATAGGGCTATCTTGTTTTACCAAAATGCTGTTGGTAGTGTTGCAAATATCGCCCACGGCTACAATCCCATTTTTTTGCATCGTGGCGTCGGCAAGTTTTATTGCCGTTTGGATAGCCTGGGTTGGCGCAGTTTTTTCGGCATTTAGTTTATTTACCTGCTGCAAAAAATCGGGCAAGCCCGTGTGCTGTTCTAGCTTTTGGTAATAATGGCTTAGCTCCGTATGGCAGTGCGCATTTATCATGCCGGGCAGTAATAGCCCGTCAACACACTCCACTTTTTCAGTTGGCCTTTCTATTTGCCGAGCTATAATTTTTCCATTATCATCAATCAAAAGATACAGTGAATCATAAAAATCATACCCATCAAAAACAATATCTGCGCTTAGCCAATTCATATTTTTTATAACATTAATACCATGCCGCCCGCCCAAAATTTGAACAGAAACAATCTAATAATGGACGGTTAGTATAAAAAGAAAATAGTTATTTTCGTGCGTCAAAACTACGATAGATGATTTTTACAGCCTCCATACAAGTAATGCCAATTAAAGGATTGTTAGACCCGCAAGGGAAAGCCGTGAACGCTAGCCTGCATAATATGGGCCTCAGCCGTATTGGCAATGTGCGCATTGGCAAAGAAATATCAATGGACGTAGAAGCTACCGACGAAAACGATGCGCACGCGCAGGTAAAAGAAGCTTGTGAAAAACTGTTGCACAATCCTGTAATGGAGGAGTACTCTTACGTACTTATTTTATCGGCAACCTAATTAATGTAAGATTTTGGATTGCTGAATTACAAATTTTGTAAGTATTCGTCCTTTAATGATTTTCGATTCACGATTGCTGATTGACGATTCTCGAATTTTGCAAGTATTCGTAAATCGAATATTCTAAAATCGACATTCGTAAATCAATTGCGGCTATCCATTCCCCAGTACATTTTATTGCGCAGGGTTTGCAAAAAGTTTTGCCCTTCGAGGCGGATTAAATTTATAGAAAACTTTTCTTTTCTCACCGCCAACGAAACATCTGTACTAATTGGTGCAGACCGTGCATCCATCGTACACAAAAATTGTTTGGCGCGCCCCTCAATTTCAAATGATATTATTTGATCATCAGGCACCACCACTGGGCGCACATTTAAATTGTGCGGCGCTACGGGTGTGATAACAAAATTATTGGCCTGCGGAAAAATAACGGGGCCGCCACAGCTCAGTGAGTAGCCCGTACTGCCCGTGGGTGTAGAAACTATAATCCCGTCTGCCCAATAGGTGCATAAAAATTCGCCGTTGATGTAGGCATGAATAATTATCATGCTACTGCTATCTTTTCGGTGCAGGGTAAATTCGTTGAGCGCAAATGGCGAGTGCGGAAACAGCGGCGCGCTAGAGTCCAAATGAATTAAACTCCGCTTATCTATCAAATAATTATTGGCTTGCAATTGTTGTATAGCCGACCGTACCTCATCGACACTCGTGGCGGCCAAAAACCCAAGCCGCCCAAGATTGATACCTAGTATTGGAATATTTTTATCACCCACAAATGTAACTGCATCGAGCATGGTACCGTCGCCACCAAGGCTTAGCAAGCAGCGTACATTTTTGGTAAGTGGCTGTTCTTTTGAAAAAGTGGCAAATTTTTTAGGAACTAAATCGTAGGTTTTTAGCAAGGGTAGCATGTCTTCAAAAATGAGGACGTCGCATTTATACTCCGCCAAGGCAGCAAATAATTCTTTGATGATGCCTCGTTGGTCGTCATCAAAGCGGCGGTTATAAATAGCTATTAGCATAGTAAAAATTTATTCGTTTCGTAGATTCAAAAATAGTCCTTTTTCGTTTAAGCCATTAAAACTATACTCCAATCGAAGTTTTACGTAATATGAAAAAACGACATCTACACCCAAGCCATAGCCATTCAAAAATTTATTGTTTAAAAAACTATTGCCAAAATTATTGGAATAAACATAACCCATATCATTATAAATTTTGGCATACAGATCAACGGGTACGAGTTTAAAAATAGGGAATATATTTTGCCGAAAATTATAGTGGAACACTCGTTGCCGAAGGTCGGCGCGCAGCAACGCATAATGGCTACCATCTACAATATAATATTCGTAGCCGCGCACATAATCACTTTTATAACCCATGGCGCGGTAGTTAAAATACGGCTGTTTATCTGGCCCAAAAACACGGCCTCTGAAATGTGCGGAGGCTGATAAATTTTTACGTATTGGCACGAAACGGGCGACATGCGCGTATAGTTGCATTTGGCTAAAATCTTTTAAAAGTCCTAATCCTTTTTGCTCTACGAAACTTTCAATCATCCAACCGTTGGTTGGGTAGTTTCTGTCATTCGTATTGTTGAATCTAAATTTGTACATTATTTCAGGTATGCTTAGGCTTCTGCGGCCGCTCAAAAAATTGGGCTGCATTTCAAACAATTGTTGCGAAATATTGTAATGGTTAAAACCCAAACGCAACTCGTGTATGGTGGCATAGCCTGGGCGATACAAATACGAAAATTCAGCTCGCCACCATTCGTACGGATTGCGCATTTCATCACGGTAAAAAACTTGTTTGTTAGAATCTGTGATGGCCTGTATTTCTTTGCCTGTGTTGTAAGATAGAACGGCGCGTATGCCGTTCTTCAAGGTTTTATCAATGTATGGATTGGTGTAGTATAAGTACAAGTGCTTGTTGAATCCTACCTGCCCTTCGATGCCAATTTCTTCGCGCCGTCCTCTGAAGTTTTTTCGATTAATATCTGCACCAATATTTAGCCTATTTAATTTGTGATTATAATCATAGAACCAAACATTAAAATTCCTATCGGCCAAGCCTACAAAGGGATGCGCATTCCAATAAAAAAGTTCTTTGACGGTATATTCTACATCCAGGCTATCATTTTTCCTATTGATGATTGATACACTGGTGGTTACAAAAAGTTGGCAATTTAATATTCGTTGCCTATTGTCTTCCACTACGTTTAGTAAATCAGCTTCGGGTATTTCATCGCCAGTATTCAGGTTCATTTCGCGGCGAACCACAAACTCGCTGGTTATATCATTACCTTTTATTACAATATTGCGTATGTAAACTTTTTTTTCTTTTTCAACCGTCGATTGAGCACTCGCGCCATAACTGCTCGAGAGCAGTATTATAATAAATAATATGAACTTGGTATGGACTCTCATTTATTACTGCTCCAATATGTAAATATCAAGACTGGTTTTTCGCAGAATATAAATTTCATTTTTTACCAGTCGTGCATTTATTACATCCTCTATTTGAGGCAAATCTATTTTAGATTCGCGCAGGGATTTTTGATCGTAGCTTATCAGTTGCCCATTTTTATAATAGACAATATAATTATTAATTACCACCACAGCCTCGCGCGTTGTAAATGGAAAAACGGTTTTGTAAAACCCAAACCGGTCGAAAACCAAAATACCTTCAAGACTATCGCTCATGTACAATGTTCTATCCTGCTCCACAAGCCCGCAAGGATTTATAACAAAATCTATCATATTCCGCAGCGGATACGAAAAACGGACTTCGAGGTTTTCATCTATTTTTTTTAGCTCGCCCACGGGATCGTATATCCAAATGTTGCCATCCATACTATTGGCCACGGCGGGAATATTGAACAAACCAATCTGCCGTAAATCCAACGAATTTTTTTCGGATAATAAATTATCCAAAATTTTTATTAGACTAAAGCCCGAATAAAAAACCAAGACTCGCAAGGGATTAGTAGCATCAATTGAAGATACCCTGCCGTACCGAACATCGTTGTGCACGGCTAGGCTATCGCCGGCTGCATTGTATTTTACTATAAAATTATTATTGCGCACCACATATATATTACCAATAGGATCAGTGGTAAAATATCCGTTTTCTACAGGAATTGATTTTTGAAAAACCAACTTATAATCTGCACCCAAAACTAGGGTAGCCGATAATAAAAAAAAGGTACTAATAAAAATCGTGCGTATGCTCATGGAAATATAAAGATACTAGACGAAGCTGAGCTGCAACGCATACGGAGAAACGAAAAATATATTATTGCAACGTAGAATACTCGCCAGGGCGCGCTAAGCTCCAGTCCGCACCGCCCGATTCGCTTACATACAAGCCAGCATCGGTAGCACAAAATAGATAGAAACGCTTTACGTCATTTCGAAAAACCAATGTCTTACCTTCTACAAATTGAACCTTGGCATACCACGGAATGCCCGCGCCGCTTGGCTCAAAAGTGGCCGTTGTAGGATCTAACTTGAACAAGCCTGTACTATCTCGACCCAAAAATAAATCGGTAGAACCTTTTGGATTATTTACAAAAAGTATAGCCCGCCCGTTGCCAGATACGCCATCGTATTTTGTCCAGTCTGCACCGCCGTTTACACTAAAATAAGATCCCAACACGCCATCATAATCGGTGGCTACCAAGGTGGCACCATAGCTAGACAGATAGTATTTGTTACCCGCCGCTAAGGTGGAAGATCCAGCCGTTACTTGAGTCCAACCTAGTACACCACCTGTGCGTACATATATATTGCTAGCATCCTGGATGGCTATAATATCACCATTTTCTAATTCGGTAACTGATGCTGGGTTAATACCCAAACTTGTAGCAGAAAACGTTTTTCCTAAATCATTGCTTTGAAGTAGGCCACTATTTGTGCAGAGGTATACGAGTTTTTCTGATTTGTCATAAATCATTTGGTTGGGCATAAAATACCGGTAAAATAAATCAACAAACGGCAGTGTATTTGTGTTGGTAACATTGAATGCTCGGCCTTGGTCATCGCTTACGTAACAGTTTTTCTTGAGGTATAAAATGTTAGAATCGGCTACTATTATTTGCCGCACAGGCACTCCATCAACGGGGAATAGTTTTTGAAAATAATTGGCGTCATTGGTTTTGTGCAATTGCCCATCCAACCCACCGGCGTAAAGCACGTAAGGGGTTTTCACAATACCTGTATTATCTAACTGATTATACTTTTCGCAAGACGAGAAAATAATCAAAAGCGAACAAAGAAGTACTAAATATTTTGTTGATGTCATAAGTTAAATATCGAGTGAATAAAGAAGTGAAAATAATACATCTTCGGCACACTTACTCACTTTTGGGTTACTGAAAATAGTTTTATCGTAATAATAGACGCAAATTTGTAACACAACGTTTGAATATTATGCAAATCTCTTTTCATGGTGCTGCGCGTACCGTTACCGGCTCCAAACATATAGTACACCTTACGAATGGTAAAAAAATATTGTTAGACTGCGGCTTATTTCAGGGACTGGGCGAAAAAAACCAAGACTACAACAGCGATTTGGGTTTTGATGCTAAAGAAATTACTCACGTAATATTAAGCCACGCGCACATTGACCATTCAGGACTGTTGCCCAAGTTGGTAAAAGATGGTTTCAACGGAAAAATATATTGCACCCATGCCACCGCAGATTTGGTGCACATCATGCTCCAAGACTCGGCTTTTATACAAGAAGCGGATGTGCGCTTTGTAAATAAAAAACGCGCTAAGCAAGGCTTACAGTACATTTCGCCTATTTATACTATTGCCGATGCCCAACGGGTGTTCCCCATGCTGCGAACCATGGATTATGATAAGGAGGTAAAAATTGACGACGACATCGAACTTATGTTTACCGACGTGGGCCACATTTTGGGTAGTGCCGCCGTGCATCTTTCTATAAAAGAAAATGACAAAACCACCCGCATAACGTTTAGCGGCGATGTGGGCCGCTACCGCGATATTTTGCTAAAGTCTCCCAAAGATTTTCCGCAGGCCGATTATATAATATTGGAAAGCACCTACGGCAATTCGCTACACCAAGATTACCGCGCTACCAACGAAGAGCTGCTAACCTACATAACCGAAACCTGCATAAAAAACAAAGGCAAAGTAATTATCCCCGCTTTTAGCGTAGGGCGCACGCAAGAAATTTTGTACGACCTCAACATGCTAGAGCTTGAAGGCCGCCTGCCTGCCGTGGAGTATTTTGTAGATAGCCCGCTGAGCAATAAAGCCACAGAAATTACCAAAGCGCACCCCAAATCGTTTAATAATAGAGTGCAAGAAATACTGAAACATGATGCTGATCCGTTTGGTTTTAGAGGTTTAAAATTTATAACCAAAGCCGAAGAATCCAAAGCACTCAACCATCGCGATGGGCCAATGGTGATAATATCGGCTAGCGGTATGGCCACGGCCGGGCGGGTAAAACACCACATTGCCAATAATATAAGCGACGAGCGCAATGCAATACTGATGGTGGGCTACTGCGAGCCACAATCGCTAGGGGCCAAGCTAGCGAGGGGCGATGAGCGGGTGCGTATTTTTAGGGAAGATTATGAGGTAAAAGCCCAAGTACACAGCATACGGAGCATGAGCGCCCATGCTGATTATAATGACCTTTGCCAATATCTTGCTTGTCAAAATCCTGCACAGGTAAAAAAATTATTCCTCGTACACGGCGAGTATGAAGTGCAAAAAGATTTCCGCAACCGGCTTATGAAAAAAGGGTTCTATGATGTAATCATCCCAGATATGCACGAGGTGGTTGGCTTGGGCAATTAAAAATATTGTCATCCACAACCCTTTATGGATAGGTTTTTTCTGCCATAATTCATTGAAATAGCACTCGAATGCGGTCTCGAACTACTATAAACACCTCCCTCAACCCCATTAATGCGGTTCCGAACCGCAATAAACACGTTCATACAGTACTTTTAAACACTTCGGTATGTACTTCATACTACTTCATCAACTACTTTGAACCACTTCGGTAAGTACTTTATACTAGTTTATCAACTACTTTATACCACTTCATCAACTATTTTGAACCACTTTGGTAAGTACTTTATACTAGTTCATCAACTACTTTATACCAGTTGGGTAAGTAGTATTTCCTTATTAAAAATGCGATTATAGTGAATGGTAAAAGCACACATTTTGACCCATGGTCGATTAATTTTATTCAATTTTTCTTTTACACATAGCTTTTAACCATAATATATATTTAGATACATTGTAAAACATTAGGCCCCCAAGAAATGAAGCATTGCAATCCAAACCAATACAAATATTTATCATTTAATTACTTACACATATAAAAAACACTATGTGTATAAGCCTGTAAAATATTTTTTTGGCACGGCTTTTGAATTACACCCTTAAGAATCAAGCTAAGAAAGATGAAAATTAAAAATTCAGTAGTGGTGTTAGGTGCCTCAAGCAATCCAAATCGCACTAGTTATTTAGCGTCAAAATTATTGGCGCAAAAAGGTTATAATGTAAAAGCGTACGGTCCGCAGGTGGGCAAGATTGATAATATAGTAATATCAGATAATATTCCTTTGCACTTCGATGAGCAGATTGATGCCATCAGTATTTTTCTGAAACCCGAGCGTCAAAAAGATTTTTACGAGTATATATTAAAAGCTAAACCAACGAGCATCATTTTCAACCCCGGCACCGAAAATCCTGAGTTGGAAAAAATGGCTAGCAAATTAAATATAAAAATCATTGCCTGCTGCACCATTGCACTTTCGGCGGTGGGTATGCTCTAAAAGAAAAGGGAGCAGGTCCGTTTTCTACATTCCTAATTTAAAAATAATAACGCCAACTGCGCCAAACGGCTTACCTTGGTGCTAATGAAAAATTGGAGACACTTCAACGGCGATAAAATTGAGCTCGAAATTTATGAGGCCGTAAAAAAAACCATCGTCACCGAAAGCGCTGCGGGGCACAAATTAAAAGTGTGCATCGGCACAGATTCACAACAAAAAGGCGCCGAGACGGAGTACGCCACGGTCATTGTTTTTCTGCGCGAAGGGCGCGGCGGCTTTATGTTTATACATAACGAAAAAAATAATCGAAAAATAAGCATAAAAGAACGCATGCTACTTGAAGTAGCCAAAAGCATCGAAATTGCCTATGAACTCTGCGGGCTTTTTAACGAATATGATGTTGATATGGAAGTTCACGCAGATATAAATACCAACCCACAGTTTAAGAGCAACGTAGCGCTTAGCGAAGCCACGGGTTATATTTTGGGTATGGGCTTTGCTTTCAAGGCCAAGCCCGAAGCATTTGCTAGTAGTAGCTGTGCCAATAAAATAGTAAACTAGTATGCTGAGTATGTATTTACATGCCGTACAAAAAATTTCATTGTTACTATTATTACTTTTTTTTATTAGCAGTTTCAACACATAAAAATGGTATAGGAAGCGCTATTACAAGAGCCAACGATTTAAAAATTGGAACAACTATCATCCTGCTAAACGAAGAAAGACAATGACGCAGATATGCAAAAATATCACACTAAATAAAGTTCGTTCACCGCTGTTATTTTTCACCGATATTTTTTTATATATTCGTCCTCTAAAAAAAAAATTCTCCCTACTATGAAAACATCATTTATCACACTACTTGCGCTCATCACTTTATTGGTTTCTCTTAGCTCCTGTAATTCTTATCACAGCATTGAGACTGCAAAAAGTGTACGTCAACTTTCCGCAAATCCATTTTTACAGAAAACAGCTCGATCGGTGCTGCGCAATATTTCGGATAATATAATTGCCAAAAACATGACATCGTTTAAAGGCAAACCCATGCTAGAATCCAAGTTAGCGGCACTACTAAATACCTCTGAAAGTGTGGCCGCATTCAAAAATATCATTAGCAATACCTACGGCATTCCACAATCTACGGTTGATTCTAATTTTGAAGATTGGCGGGAAGTGCGCGACGTGGTGGCATTTGTAGCAACTAATGGTAAGCGTTTTGATTTCAATTCGTACTCCAACAAATTATTTTAACGCCACACTTTTTATAAAAGAAAACTATTTTGCAGCTACCATTTCGCCCATAAATTTTAGCATTTTATCACTCCCCCTTTTTTTTACTGCCGAGGTCAAAAACATGGGTGGCAGCTCCTCCCACTGTTTTAAAAGTTCTTGGTTAAAACCATTTATATTTTTTTGCACATCAGCCTGTGTGCTTTTGTCTGATTTTGTAAATACAATAGCGAAATTTACCTGCCGTTGCCCTAGCTCATTTATAAAGTCCAAATCAATTTGCTGCGGCTTGTGCCGACTATCAATTAACGCAAAAAGGCACATCAAATTTTCGCGTTGCTCCAAATAATTCCATATCATTTTATGAAAAGCATCCCGCTGTTTTTTTGAAACCTTGGCATAACCATAGCCTGGCAAATCTACCCAATACAACTCTTTATGATTTATGGTAAAATGATTAATCATTTGCGTTTTACCTGGCGAGCGCGATGTTTTGGCCAGTTCCTTGTGGTCGGCCAGCATATTAATGAGGCTCGATTTGCCTACATTGCTGCGCCCAATAAATGCAAACTCCGGCCTATCGGGCTCGGGGCAAATATCCACCCGTGGGCTACTTACTAAATATTCGGCGTTTTTAATTTGCATGAATGCAATTTAGTAAAAAACGACCTTCGACAAGCTGAGTGTGACAACTAAAAGTAAAAAATGATTTTTTATACTTGTACATTTCCCTGATTAGCGTTGATCGCTTTTATACCAAAAGAATTTTATCTTCATAAGTACATTTTGACATTTAAAACTTGAAACTTGAATTTTACCCGTTCCGGTTCTTACTTTTGATAGTTCTAAAAATGCAAGTACTCCCCAACGCCGCCTCGGCAGATACCAAAAAACAACAAGTAGAAAATATGTTTGATAGCATAGCCCCGCGCTATGATTTGCTCAATCGTATTTTATCCTTGCGCATTGATACGCTGTGGCGCAAAAAAGTACGCAAACTTTTAGCACCGCACGCGCCAAAAAAAATATTGGATATTGCCACCGGCACGGGTGATCTTGCCATTGAGCTGGCCAAGCTACAGCCCAACCAAATTATTGGCGTTGACCTTTCACAGCAAATGATTTCTTTTGGGAACAAAAAACTTAAAAGTAAAAGCTTAGATAATTTAATAACGTTGGAAAAAGGAGATAGTGAAAATCTACGGTTCGAAAATGATCGTTTTGACGCCATCACCGTAGCTTTTGGTGTACGCAATTTTGAAAATTTAGAAAAAGGATTGAACGAAATTTATAGGGTACTTAAACCCCAAAAACAATTTATCATCCTTGAATTTTCAAAAGTTAAAACTTTCCCTATTAAACAATTATATCACTTCTACTTTCGTTATGTAACACCAATGGTGGGTAAATTGCTAAGCAAAAACCAAGACGCTTACAGTTATTTACCAAATAGCGTAGCCGCTTTCCCCGAAGGTGAAGAAATGTGTTTAATTTTAAAAAAAATAGGATTCAAAAACGTAGTATGCAAAAGCCTCACATTTGGCGTAGCCAGTATTTATTATTCCGAAAAATAGCGGTTGTTATTTTTCTTGTTTCTTTTTGTGCCAAGCAGGGCATGGCGCAAAATGAAAATCAAAATAACACCGAGCATGACAATAAAAAATTCTATTTTGGAATTACCGTTGGGTACAATTCGTCTTCATATAAAATAGCGCACGACAAGTATTTTATTCAAAATGATACCGTCAAAGAGATTACCCCTCTATGGAAGCCCGGAATCCAATTAGGTATAATGGCTAATATGCGCCTAACCAGTTTTGTTGATGTGCGTACCATTCCATCGTTCGTTTTGCGCGAGCGAGCCGTACGTTTTCGCATGCGCGACAAAAATGACCCGACCAAAGAAATAGAACAAGAAACCGCATTTGAGTCGGTACTTTTTCATTGGCCATTTGAATTTAAGTTTAAAAGTGACAGGCAAAATAATTTTAGATTTTATGCCTTGCTTGGCGGCAAAGTTGATTACGATTTTAATAGCACCATCAACCGTCGCAAAAAAGAAGAAATCCTTTTTGTAAAACCATTTGATTATGGCGCCAATGCGGGCTTAGGTTTTGAGTTTTATTTTCCCAATTTTATTTTAGCTCCC
>JBBSPP010000010.1:0-15948 GCA_038258625.1 Chitinophagales bacterium | reverse complement strand
TCCTTTTAAACTTTTTTTTAATACGCAAGCCGCTTCTAGACTATTATAAAAATGTGCCTTTTTCTATAACTGTGGATTTCTCCAAAATCACCACCCCAGCCAACGCCAAATAAAACACACTACCAATTTTATCAGTTTCTATAAGATCATTTACAAAAAGCTCAACACAAATTACTACCATTACAAAGCCAATGCCAAGCGCGTAGTGGCTTACTTTTTTATTGGCATGATAAAGCACTTCTAATTTTGTAAAAGCAAAATATATCAGCGCTAAAAAAATACAGCCCCCAATCAATCCTTGCTCGGCAAACTGTAGCAGATAATAATTATGAATGCTCGATTTTTCGTAATTCGCACTCACCCAAGTTTCAAAATCGGCGTTGGTGTGGGCTTTGTAATTTAGGTAAAACGTATTAGGCCCGAAGCCAAAAACGGGTTTGGACTTCGTCATTTTTACGCCAGCAATCCAACGATAAAACCGCTCGGCAAAAGACATATCCGTAAGTTCATACGTTGCTTTTAGGTGGTATTGAATATCGGTGTGATAGATCGTATCTTTTTTCGTTGGCTTCAAATTGTTGTACATCCCCGTACTAATAAGCAAGAAAACGGCCACCCCCAAAACGGCGAATGAACTTATCAAAAACGGTTTCACTATTTTTCTCTTGAGTATAAAATAAAAAATAGGGCAACAAATTAAGCCCAACCAAGCACCCCGACTATAAGCAAACACAATATTAATGATGCAAAATGTTAGGGCTACAACGAGCAGGATTTTTAGCTTAAAAGATTTAGTATAAAATATTGAAATAATTAATAATGGAATAATGCAAGCTAATAGCGCGGAGTAGTTTACATGATTTCTGAAAAAAGGTCGAACAGCTTCGTTCACCCGGAGGAACGAAAAATCGATGCTCACTTGTTTTACAAACGCGTAGGCTACAACAATGAGCATGGCAAAAAGCACTACTTGGAAAATCCGTTTTATATGTTCTGGTTTTGAAAAAATAAAAATTGGCAAAATAAAAAAACAAGTAACGTACCAAATTTTGCTCAGAAAATATTTTAATGATATGAGCGGGTGCGATGAAAAAACCATGGTTAAAAAAACCCAAAAGACAGACATAGCAACCAACACCCAAACAGGATGACAAATTGTAAAAAGTCTAGAACATAGTTTTTTACTATACAAAATAGCCACCCAAGCCACACCAGTTATGAGCCACATAAGTAGCTCATCGGGGAAGTCGGTGCTTAGCGTTGTTGTGATTTTTTGCTCAACCGACAACGGAATTAGGAATAGTAAAAAGAAAAACAAAACCTCAATCCCTCCAATACTGGTGAGTAATAATAGCGCGCCAAATGGTACGCAGAGCAAATAATAATTATTGAGCAACAGAGCGAATGAACCAAACAGCGCGAATGAAAGCATAAACCCAAGCAGCAAAAAATTTGTTCGCGTTTCCGATTTTAACGAGCGCATTTAGCTTCGTCTGTTTTCCAAGGTGAACATTAATAGTAGCCCAAAAAAACAGCTAAGTAAAAAAGCGATGAACACAATGCTCAATTTTTCAGGTTTGTCGGGCTTGGCCTGTGGCGTAGCGTACTCCTGTATTTGCAAGCCTGGCGCATTCGCTCTTACCGCTACCGAAAATTCATTTATTAATTTTTCGTAGCGCACTAAATTATCGGTAATGCTCTTTTTTTTCAATGCAATTAATTCCTTTTCTGCATTTTTTAAATTGCTGTTTTCTATCGTATCAGCAAGCGTAATAAATGATTTTTTTTCTAGCTCGTATTGTTCTTTTAGTGCGACCAAAATTTTTGTATTAAATCCATTATTTTGATACGACGATAAATTGCCAATCTCGGCTACTATACTATTTGCCATTTGGGCACTTCGTTTGGCATCTTCATCCCATACATGAATTTTTAATTCGCCCAATACCGTTTTTTCAATATTATAGTTTTCTTTAAATTCTTTAATTGTTTTTTTCAGCCCAAGCGCGCCGGTATCTGAAATTTTGTATCGCTTACGCAGGTCAAATTGATAAGCAGCAAAACGATACAATGTATCGAGCTGCGCGGTGGACATGAGCCTTTCCAACTCGGCGCTTGATCCATACGTGGCATAAAGGCTTTGAATATTTTCATTAAATATAAATGACTTGTCAGCAAGCAACGGATTGCTTGGAAAGCAAACTGCGGTGGCCAAAAATTTTTGAGGCAAAATAAAAACAATCAAACTTGCCAGCACAGTGATACTAATAACAAAAGTCAGCAGTTGTTTTTTCCACTTGCCGAAAAGTGCGATAACATCATGCAATTGAAAATCACTAAGTGATGGAAATTTAGAAGACATAAAATTGAAAGTAAGCACAAAATATAAAAGTATCTGTGACAAAATATCTTTTCGGTTTATTTATTATGACTATCTGTTCCTTTACTGCTTCACTTTCCGTCAGTTTGTCGAGTATTCTTTCTTTGGCTTTTTGATTGATGAATATATATAGTATGAACTTAAATAATTTTACAATCAAAGCTCAAGAAGTTGTTGCCGCAGCGCAGCAACTAGCTTATAATCACAAACATCAGTTTATTGATACCCCACATTTGCTAAAGGCAATGCTGGATAATGAAAATGGTAGCAGCGTTTTTTTATTAAAGAAAAACGATGTGAACGTAGGGCATTTAGAAACGAAGTTGAATAATGTGTTGGATAAAATAGGCACTATAAGTGGCGAGCCCGCTCAACTGATTACACAGGGAATGAATTCCGTGGTACTGAAAGCAGGATCCATGCTCAAAGAGATGGGCGATGAATTTGTATCTGTAGAGCATTTATTAATTAGCTTATTAGAGGGTAATGATACCGTGGCGCAAATTTTAAAAGATGCTGGGCTTACTAAAAAGAACTTGATAAAATCACTGAAAGATGTGCGTAAAGGCGAAAACGTAACCTCACAAAGTGGCGGTGGCGAGTTTCAGGCATTAAAAAAATATGCTAAAAACCTAAACGAAATGGCGGCTAGCAATAAGCTAGATCCTGTGATTGGGCGTGATGAAGAAATTCGTAGAACGTTGCATATTTTATCTCGACGATCAAAGAATAATCCAATTCTTGTTGGCGAGCCAGGCGTAGGTAAAACGGCAATTATCGAAGGATTAGCGCATAGAATTATTAATGGAGATGTACCTGATAATTTAAAGCATAAAGTAATTTACTCCTTGGATATGGGTCAGTTAATCGCTGGTGCAAAATACAAAGGTGAGTTTGAGGAGCGATTAAAAGGCGTGATAAAAGAAGTAACAGAAAGTGACGGAAGCATCATTTTATTCATTGACGAAATACATACGCTGGTAGGTGCTGGCGGCGGCGGCGAAGGAGCCATGGACGCGGCTAATATCTTGAAACCCGCGCTGGCACGGGGTGAGTTGCGAGCAATTGGCGCAACAACCCTTGCCGAGTATCAAAAGTATTTTGAAAAAGACAAAGCACTTGAGCGCCGTTTTCAAAAAATAATAATCGACGAACCGAGTATTGAAGATGCGATTTCTATCTTGCGCGGTTTAAAAGAACGCTACGAAACGCACCATGCTGTGCGCATCAAAGACGAAGCAATTATTGCGGCGGTAGAGTTGAGTAGCCGTTATATTTCGGATCGTTTTTTACCAGATAAAGCAATTGATTTAATTGATGAAAGTGCTGCAAAATTAAAATTAGAATTGCACTCCATGCCCGAAGAATTGGACGAGCTAGAAAGAAAATTACGTCAGTTAGAAATAGAACGAGAAGCAATCAAAAGAGAAAATGACGATTCTAAATTAGCCAATCTTGCCAAAGAAATTGCGAACGTAACCGAAGACCGCGATGCTATAAAAGTGCGTTGGGAAGAAGAAAAAAAATCAGTTGATGCGGTGCAAAATATGAAAGCCGAAATCGAAGATTTAAAACTACAAGCCGAGCAAGCTGAGCGTAGCGGAGACTACGGAAAAGTTGCCGAAATACGCTACGGAAAATTGCAAGACAAACAAGCTGCGTTAGAACAACTCACCATTAATTTGGATGAACACACGGATACTCACAAACGACTTTTGAAAGAAGAAGTAGATGCAGAAGATATTGCAGAAAATGTAGCACGAGCAACGGGCATACCAGTAACCAGAATGTTGCAAAGTGAGCGTGAGAAGTTACTTAAACTAGAAGATCATTTGCACGATAGAGTGATTGGTCAGGAGGAAGCAATTACTGCCGTAAGCGATGCGATTCGTCGAAGCCGAGCTGGTTTGCAAGACCCGCGTAAGCCAATTGGTTCGTTTATATTTCTTGGGTCAACGGGTGTGGGTAAAACGGAGTTGGCCAAAGCGCTAGCACAATATTTATTTGATGACGAAAGCATGATGACGCGCATCGACATGAGCGAGTATCAAGAGAAACATTCTGTAAGTCGTTTGGTTGGGGCGCCTCCAGGATACGTAGGTTATGACGAGGGTGGTCAGTTGACAGAATCTGTGCGCAGAAAACCATATAGCGTTGTTCTTTTTGACGAAATAGAAAAAGCGCACCCTGATGTTTTTAATACATTGTTGCAAGTTTTGGATGATGGAAGATTGACCGACAACAAAGGTCGAGTGGTGAATTTTAAAAACACAATTATCATTATGACGAGTAATTTGGGAAGCCATATTATCCAAGAAAATTTTGAAGATGT
This sequence comes from Chitinophagales bacterium, assembly GCA_038258625.1. Taxonomy (GTDB): domain Bacteria; phylum Bacteroidota; class Bacteroidia; order Chitinophagales; family Chitinophagaceae; genus JAGNRR01. Next base: position 11,236 of record JBBSPP010000010.1, on the reverse strand, counting down.
AAACGAGGGAAATATGGATGAAGTAATTGATAAAACAAAAGGGCAGGTTTTTGAATTGTTAAAACAAACCATGCGCCCTGAGTTTTTGAATCGCATAGATGAGTTAATTTTGTTTACGCCTTTGTTGCAAAAAGAAATAAAAGGAATTATCAAAATTCAATTACAGCAACTAAGCCAAACTTTAGTAACGCAAGGAATCAAGTTGGAATTTACAGATTACGCCTTGGAGTTTTTGGCTAAGAATGGTTTTGATCCACAATTTGGCGCACGCCCATTAAAAAGATTGATACAAAAAGAAATAATCAACGAGCTTTCTAAAAAGATAATTGCGGGTACAATTGATAAGGAAAAACCCGTGATAGTGGATGTGTTTGATGAGATTGTGGTAATTCGGAATGATGGTGATTTGGGCTAACTAGGCTTGGAAGTTTTTACTCTCCGCCACAGTCTGTAGCTAATGAAGTTTGCTTCAACACGATTTTTTGACAGAGCTAAATTCACAAACTTTCAACGTGGTCTTAATCGCCATGTCCTCCTGCACAAAAGTGTAGTAGAGAGACGGGCGAAGAAACAAATGGTAGTAAATTTGAGCGGTGAGAAAACTACTTGTCATTTTTTTAATTAGTACCAGTTTCTCATGCTTTGGGCAGGATAGTTTACAAATTAATTTTGGAGAGAATAGGTTGGAAATTTCTAGCCAAATCGAACATGAAATTAGCAACTTTTTTGAAAGCAAAAAAGCAGAGCGCATCAAAGTAACCGCGTATTTTTCGGAAACTGGCAGCCCTTCACAAAATCGGTTATTGGCCGAAAAACAATTGCAAACCGTACGCGCTGAAATCTTTAATGATGATGTTCCATTTAATATTGTTTCTTCTTCAATTGTTTTAGTTGAGGAGGGGCAAACTAAAGGTTGTGATGTAAAGATTGTAGCTTTTTTTGCAGATGCAAAAGGAGAACATGTTTTAAAGAAAAGTTCGCTCGTTCAAATTTCAGAAATTATTTATTCCAAACCAATAAACCTGACGGGTAGTGTACAAACTGATATAAGCAACGCCGAACCTGATCCGATAGTAGAAGATTCGGAAAATGAAATTGTGTTGGATGAAGCGGCATTTAAAAAAGACGCCACAGTTTCATTGCCCAATTTAATTTTTCAAGGGTCCACTCATTATTTTATTTCAAGCTCTGAGCGTGTCTTGCGGGCTTTGCTAAAAGTTATGCAATCTCGAAAGGATATTGAAATAGAATTGCAAGGGCATGTTTGTTGTAACCCGCCGGGAACCGATGCATACGACATAGCCACTGGGCAACAAAATTTATCAATCATGCGGGCCAAGGCGGTTTACAATTATTTGATAGAGGGTGGCATTGCCGCGGAGCGCATGACGTATAAAGGTTTTGGAAGTTCAAACCGTTTATACCCCGAAGAAAAAAACGAAACAGAAAAAACATTGAATCGGCGGGTGGAAGTATTGGTTACAAAAAGCGACTAGCTCGCTAAGATTATTTTAACGCAAATCACGCCTGTGTATTTTAGTCTGCCCACCACTTTTCAGTAACTTTGATTGTCGTGAGAATTTTATTTTTTCTTGTTTTTTTTGTACTCTCTTTTTGCGCCAATGCGCAGGATACTTGTACATTTTCATTTACAACATCCAATGCCACGGTGGGAAAAGTGCATCAAGATAAAATGCTGCAATTTATTGCTAATAGAAGCGTGGAATCTGCAATGGTTGTAGGGTATTTTTCATCGGTGGGCGATGCCTCTAGAAATAGAATAGCGGCTGATAATCAAATTAGAACCTTGCGCGAAACCTTGCTCAATAATAATATCCCGTTCAATCAAATTCAAACGAAAATTGTATCGTCTGATAGTGGCGTAAGCGAAAATGTTGTGGAGGTGGTATTCAAATTTTTGGGTGTAAAAGGAAATAAAGTTTTGAAGAAAACATCGGTAGTACAAATTTCAGAGGTGAACCTGAACCTTGAACGGCCACCAATGCCTGTAGTGAAAAAAAGAGAAAAAGTAACCGAAAAGCCGGCCGAAAAAGTAGATAATGATTTGCTCGCAGCTGAGTCTTTTAAAAAAAATGAAACTATTACAATTCCCAATTTATTATTTGAGGGTGGCACGCATTATTTTTTAGCAGGTTCAGAAAGGGTGCTCAATCAATTATTAAATGTGATGCAGAAAAACCCAAAATTACGGATAGAATTACAAGGCCATATTTGTTGCCGCTTTGGCGGCATGGATGGCTATGACCCAGCGACGGGTCAAGAAAATTTGTCGGAGATGCGAGCAAGATCCGTATATCTTTTTCTAAAAGATGGTGGCATTGCTGAAAATAGAATGACGTACCGCGGCTTCGGCAGCAGCCGAAAATTGTACGAAGCTGATTTTGGAAATGCTATGGCCGCACAGCAAAATAGGCGAGTGGAGGTGTTGGTTGTTGATACTGAATAATTTTTTTTATAAAAAAATACTTTAGCGTAAATCCAAATATTTATGTATTTGGATAGAAATATTCCACTCCGGATGCTGTTGAATATAATCGATTATTAGTGTGTTCATTTTTTTTTCTTTGCTCCACTCCGGTTGCAAAAAAAGGTTGCAGTCGGCATGCACCATTTTGCGATGTTCCTCGGCCCAATCAAAATCGCTTTTATTATAAACTACTACTTTTAGTTCGTTGGCCTTTTGTAAAACTTCGGCCAATGGTGCTTTGAATTTTTTTGGTGAAACGCATATCCAATCCCACGTTCCGCTAAGCGGATAAGCACCGCTCGTTTCTATAGAGCATTCCAGGTTGTTTTCTTTTAGGGCGGCAGTCAAAGCCGTGCAGTTGTGCATGAGCGGTTCCCCGCCCGTAACTACTACAAAGTCGGTTTTTGTTTTTTTGATTGCTGCAATGATTTCTTCAATGCTCATTTTTGGATGGGCCTCGGCATCCCAACTTTCTTTTACATCGCACCATACACAACCTACATCACAGCCGCCAAGCCGCACAAAATACGCAGCCCGCCCCTGATGAAATCCTTCACCTTGAATGCTATAAAAATGCTCCATTACGGGCAATGTACTTTGGTTGATCTGCATTTTTTTTATTGTAATGAATATTGTAGTAGGGAATGATTTTTTTCTTAGCTCAGTATGAATCGTAAAAAAGTTAGTATTTTTTTTTGTTTTTGTAATATGAAAAAAATAGTAAAAAAGTCTAACAACTTTACAAAGCCCCCGAACTTTTTAAATGATACTGCTGCTAATTAAAGCTGCGCGGCACGTAAGGTGTTTTTCATAAGTGCGCAAATTGTCATTAGCCCAACGCCACCTGGCACTGGTGTAATGTAGCTACATTTGTCTTTTACGTTTTCAAAATCAACATCGCCCACCAAGCGTGATCCGCTGTTGCGGCTTGCGTCGTCTATTCTATTAATTCCTACATCCACAATTACGGCGCCATCTTTTACCATATCAGCCGTTACAAATTTAGGTTGGCCTATGGCGGCAATAATTAAATCGGCGGTGGCGCAAATTTCTTTTAAGTTTTTAGTACGCGAATGCGTTAGGGTTACGGTGCAATTGCCAGGGTTTGAGTTTCGGCTTAATAGCACGCTCATGGGAGTACCTACAATATTACTGCGGCCAATGACTACGCAGTTCATGCCACTCGTTTCTATGTTGTAATGCTCAAGCATTAGTAAAATTCCGTAAGGCGTGGCAGGGATAAAAGTTTCCTGTCCAATCATCATTCGGCCCAAATTGCTTGGGTGAAAACCATCTACGTCTTTCTTTGGGTCGATGGTTTCAATCACTTTATTTTCATCAATATGTTTTGGAAGGGGTAACTGTACCAAAATTCCGTCAACATCGTCATTATTGTTTAGCTCCTTTATTTTATCCAACAATTCTTTTTCAAAAATGTCAGTACCATATTCTATCAAGGTAGAATTAAAACCCAATTCACCACAAGTTTTTACTTTATTACCCACGTAAGCTTTGCTGGCAGGATTGTCGCCAATTAAAATTGCGGCTAGGTGGGGCGTTTTTTTACCAGCATTTTTTAGCTCGGTTACCTCTTGTTTTATTTTTTCTTTATAAGCCGCTGATACGACTTTGCCATCGAGTAATTGCATGGCGCAAATATAATGCGCTAAGTTGCTTTCCTAACGAATCATTCTTTTCAATTGGCTAGAAGATATTAGCCCCGTACTTTTTTGTACAAGTTTTCCTTTTTTATAAAAATGTAAATGAGGGATAGAATGAATTTGAAATGCATCCGCAAGGGTTTTATTTTTATCAACGTCGATGTAAATAATTTTCACTTGATTTCCCAACGCTTCGATGCGTGGTTTTAAAATTTTGCAAGGGCCACACCAACTTGCTGTGAAGTCAACCAGCAATTTTGGTTCGTTATCAAATAATGTTTTGAACTCTTCCAGCGTTAAGTTCGAAAGTTCGCCTTCATTGCGTGTAGGAATATTTGCATCCCGCCAAGCTTTTATACCGCCATCCAAATTATAGATTTTTGTAAAACCTTGCTCCTGCATTATATCTATAGCATTTTTGCTTCGGTTACCACTTTCACAATAAATATAGGTAGGTGTATTTCTGTCTAGCTCTTGAATTTCAATGGCAAATTTTCGGTTGCTTACATCAATATTATCAGCGTCAAAAATATGTCCGCTATTAAATTCACCTGGCGTGCGCACGTCAATTAAATGAATGCGGTTATTATTTTTTGTGGCGTTATAAAATTCTTGAGGTGATAAATTTTGACCACCATCCTGCGCCATGCACAAATTTGTAGCGAAAATTAGAATACAAAAAGTAGCCAGAAAATACTTGTTCATGCTTGTGATTTTTAAATGTGAGCTTGTAAAATGAATACTTTAAAAACTGGAATGAGAGAAAAGAGATATAAAATTTTAATCTTCATCATTTTCACCGATGTCCTCCACAGGCTGCATGCCGCCGCTATCTTCACTCATATCGGGTATGGTGCTAACCTCCACCACTTCCACATCAAATAAAAGCGGACTATTAGCGGGAATTCCCTTGGGGTTTTCTTCATTGCCTGGCGTGGCGCGCGTACCATAAGCCATGCTCGAAGGAATTAATAAAGTAGCCTTTGCACCTACTTGCAATAAGGCTATGCCTTCATCCCAACCTTTTATTACAGCGCCCTGCCCAACAGGAAATTTAAAAACGTCGGTGTGATTAAATTTTGGATCAATGTTGGAATCGAATACCGTACCATCAAGCAAATATCCCGTGTATTTCATAGAGGCCAATTTTCCAGTGCCTACAGCCTCGCCATTTCCTTTTTTAGTAACCGCCACATACATGCCCGAGGTGGTTTTGATTGCTTTCAAATTCTTGGCTTTATAATATTTTTCCAATAGTTTTTGTTCGGCTTGCAGTTGTGTTTTTTCTTCAGCCTCCAAATCTTTATTGCTTTTCAATGACACCATTTCTACTTCCCAGTACATAAGTTCGCCAGCATTTATAAATTCTGGGCGCATATTATCATCAGGAAAAATTGAATCGACAGATGACCTGAAAATTACTTTATCACCTTCTGACATGATGTTAAACCCTTCCATCAAATCGGCTAGCATCCGCCCTTCGGTTATAGGTTGTGTAACGGGAATATTCTCGTTCATTAACTTCGAATCAAAAACGGTGGAGTCGCTCACTTTTACTACAATATTAATTTCAGAAACATCGCCAACCACGGCATTGCGCCCAGGCTTGTCAAAAATCATTTTATATTCCAATCCGTTGGGCAGTTTTTGGTACTCGCCATTTATTTGCGCCTTCGCCGCAATAGCAATTACAAAAATTGGAAGAAGTGTTATGATCATTTTACTCATGGTGTAAATATAAAAAAAATGTTCCGCCTTAGTGGCGGAACATTTTAAGATTAAGGTTATTTTAAATTATAATTTTATACTACTGTATCACCGTCCCATCGGCCGAAATTTGTGGTTGTTGTGGCGCAGCTTCGGCGTTTTTAATATCCAAAACTTCTACATCAAAAACCAACGGGCTATTGGCCGGAATTCCATTAGGACTAGCATCAGAAGGAGGTGTAGCGCGCTCACCATACGCCAAATCAGAAGGAATAATTAGCTTGGCTTTTGCACCTTTTTTCAATTGGGCTACACCTTCATCCCAGCCTTTGATCACACGGCCTTGGCCTACCGGAAATTCAAATGGGTCTGTATGATTAAATTTAGGATCCATATTTGAATCAAAAACACTACCATCAAGCAAATAGCCTGTATAGTTCATTACAGCAATTTGACCAGATATTGGTACATCGCCACTCCCTTCGTTGGTGGTTACAATGTAAATACCTGAAGCTGTTTTTTTAGCATCTAAATTATTTTTTGTGATGTAATCTTTCAAGTCTTTATCTTGTTTAGCAATTCGATCTTGCTTTTCTTTTTCCATACTCGCAGGGCTTTTCAATGATACCATTTCAACTTCCCAACTCATCACGGCGCCATCTTTTACAAATGGAGGTCGTTGTGTTTTATCAGGGAAAAGTGAATCAGCAGATACTCGAAATATTGCTTTGTCGCCCTCTGACATTTCCATGAAACCAGCCATCAAATCACCAATTGCTTGGCTTGGTTGTATTGGCTGCATCACAGGTTCGTTGTTATTCATTTGTTTGCTATCAAAAACTGTAGAGTCATCAACTTTAACGGTAATGTTAATCATTGAAACATAGCCCGAGTCAGCATTTTCGCCTTTCTTGTCTTCGAGCATTTTAATTTCGAGGCCGTTCTTTAAAACGGTAAATCCATCCTTGGTAGTTTTTTTACCACCACAGGCGGCAAGTACTACGATCGCAACTATGAGTGCGAATTGTATTGTGTTTTTCATGTTTGTGTTTATATAATTATAAAAAGTTTTGGTTTCGAAAAAAAATCACGAGACCAGTGTAAATTTATTTTGCTTCAATCATTTCTACGTCAAAAACTAGCACGCTATTCGCAGGTATTTTTTCACCCATGGCGCGAGAGCCGTAACCCAAGCTAGAGGGTATAATTAGCTTCGCCTTGGCACCTTTGTTTAAAAGTGCAATACCTTCGTCCCATCCTTTTATTACACGGCCTTGGCCAAGTGGAAATACAAAAGGTTCTACATGATTAAAAGCTGGATCAACATTTGAATCAAATACCGAACCATCTAGCAAATAACCAGTATAATTCATCGATACGTTTTGGCCATTCATGGCATTATCGCCAGTTCCTTTTTGGGTAATTATATAATAAAGGCCAGATGCTGTTTTAAAAACTTTATCTTCTAGTTTATTATCTTTAATATATTTTTTAATAGATACCTCTTCTGAAGCTGACGCTTCTTTCTCTTGTGCGGCAATTTCTGTTGGTGTTTTTACATCAACCATTTCTATTTCAAAAACCATGTAATCGCCCGTTTTTGCAAAAGGAGGCATCTGATTTTCATCACGAATTACAGAGTCCACCTTTGCCCGAAAGATAGCGATATCACCTTCATGCATCATTGCAAAACCTTCTTGTAAATCACCATTATATTTTGAAGCCTCAATTGGGGCAGGAACCGGCTCATTATTATTTATTTTTTTTGAATCAAAAACTACTGAATCAGCAATTGATGTTTTTACATGTATCAAAGTTTGCGAACCAATAGTTGCGGGCTGATTTTTCTCATTTCTTTTAATGAACTTATACTCTAAACTAGACGGTAATTTTTTGAAATCTTGTGCAAATAAATTTGCAGAAATTAGGAGTGCTACAGCACTGATTGAGATTCTTCGTAACATTGTTTTATTTCGTTTTTGTGTTTTTCTAAAATGGTTTTATATACTTCAATAGTTTCGGAAAGTGATAAATCTGATCTGCCACCCGCTGCATTTTTGTGTCCGCCGCCCTCAAAATTTTGTCGGGCAATGGCACTTACATCTAAATTTCCTTGGCTGCGCAAGCTAAGCTTTACTTCATCATCACGTTCAACGATAAAAGTAGAGAAAATAATATTTCCAATACCTAAGGGAAAGTTAACCAGCCCCTCTGTACCGCCTGGCTGTATGTTATATTTTTTATAAATGGCCTGCGGAATCGTGATTAGAGCAGCATGATGTTCGGGGAAAAGTTGCATGTTTTCACTGAGTACATAGCCCAATAGCCGCAAATCTTTTTCTGATTTGGTATTAAAAGTCGATTCTTGAATCCGCGATATATTGATGCCCGTCTTCATAAGTTCTGCCGCCATCACCATAGTTGATGGTGCTGTACTAGCATATCGAAAACCGCCAGTGTCGGCCACGGCGCCTATGTATAAAGCACTAGCAATATTTTTATCTAAATAATTACCATGTCCAAAAAGCTGTATAAAATCATAAACCATTTCGCAGGTGCTGCTTTTGGCAGGGAGCGAAATGCCGTAATCAAATGAAGCTTCATCCGGTTGTAAATGATGATCGATAAGCACTTTTGTACCTTCAAAATGTTGACACAAGGGTGCAAGATGTTTGGTGCGGTGAAAAATATTAAAGTCAAGGCAAAAAAGAATGTCAGACTTATCAAATAATTTTTGCGTTTCTTCTTGGCTATTTTCAAAAACTAAAATGTCATTATAACCGGGCAACCAATTTAAAAAGCTGGGATTTTTATTGGGCGAAACAACAATAGCCGTATGCCCCAATTTCTCCAAGAAAAGTCGAAGCCCAAGGGTGCTACCCAAAGCATCGGCATCTGCATTATTATGATGCGTAATGACGATGTTTTTTGGAGAATCCAAAAGAGGAATAAGCTCGGTGATTGCTTGCATTTTTTTGAAAGAAGCGCAAATGTAAGGCAAAAAAAGTCGATTGAAAAAATTTAGCATACGTGGAATATGACCTTAACGGATGCTTTAAATGAAAAAATTCTCACATAATTGTCTTGAGAGTTTTTTGAAGTATTGAGACAGAGATTGATTGCGATAGCTATCGGAACGGGACAATTGGCAAAAATAAAAAACTCCTAAAAAAAATTAGGAGTTTTTGTAGTAGCGAGACCGAGATTTGAACTCGGGACCTCAGCATTATGAGTGCTGCGCTCTAACCAACTGAGCTACCTCGCCAAGAGGCTGTTTTTTTAAAAGAGGGCAAATGTAATACGAATAATATTTTCTTGTGCCATAGGTGGTAAAAATTTTCAAATCGTTTGTGCTACAAATTTTTGAATATAATAAAGTTAATCGTGATGGTATTTTTCATTATTTAGTATCGAAAATGCTCTATAAATTTGCTCCGCCACCAAGAGTTTTGCAATGCGGTGGGGTAGTGTAAGTTTGGATAATGCCAACGTAAAGTTGGCACGGGCTTTCAACTCGGGGCTTGCACCAAACGCTCCGCCAATCAATATTATTACATTCGCTTTGTTGCTTACTTGCCATTGATTTATATTTTCGGCAAATTGAGTGGAGCGCAGTTCTTTGCCACGCTCATCAAGTAGTATTAAATAATCTGTGGGTTGCAATTGTTTTTCCAACAGTTGCCATTCTTTCTTTTTTATTTCTTCAATCGAAGTTTTATTTGAGGCGAGCTTACTATTATCAATACTTTTTATTTCAAAAGCTCCGTAACGTTGAATGCGCTGCTCATAATCTTTTATCGTTTCGGAGAAATCATTTTTTCCAGGTTTCTCTAATGTCCATAGTTGGATTTTCATGGGTTGTAAAATTGCATTTTTTCTATGAAAATTAAAGTTTTTGCGGAAAGAATCAATTAATTAAAAAGTTATACTATTATATTTGCGCTCCGATTTATTCGGAATGGCTGCGTAGCTCAATTGAATAGAGCATCTCACTACGGATGAGAAGGTTTCAGGTTTGAATCCTGACGCGGTCACTAAGTAAAGGCCCTTGGAAATTAATAATTTACAAGGGCTTTTCATTTAGGGTTAAATACTTTCAACTATTACAGTGAGATTAGTGTGTCATAATGGAGATTTTTTTGATATCCTGTCCACCCCTTTTATCAATCACTTTTAAAACATAATTGCCTGACTCGAATTTACTTGTATTTAAATAATTCTTTCCAGTGTAAAGAATCCCATTGTCAACTAATTTACCGCGCATATCAATTAATTGATATTCTACATTATTTTGAATTTCAATAAATAAAAAGTCATTACTCGGATTTGGGTATATTTTTATGATAGCACTTAATTCTAATTCATCCGCCTCAGTTGGCCAACAGTGTAAATCAAAGTTAGCAAAATTGTCAAATGCAAAGTTACCTCCAGTCCAAGCAGCAATGCTATACATTGTGTCGTCCACTTGGATACAAAAAAGGTTTGGATTTAAATCAGCGATTAAAGCGGTTAATTTATAATTTTGTCCATTGGCTAGATTTAAATAATTAAGATTGTTTCTATGACATCTTAAAACATACAAATCTTTTAAGTTTGAAACATTAATAGATTGAATGTTATTTGAATCACAGTATAGATATCCAATTTTCGTATTTTGGGAAAGGTCTAAAGAAACTAAATTGTTGCTATTACATTGCAAAATCCATAAGTTAATGTTATTCGAGATATTAAGATTCGCAATTGGATTATTATCACAAAATAGTCTTACCAAAGAAGTGTTTTGTGTAATGTCAAGGTTATTTAAATTATTAGAAGAACAGTACAGCTCGTTAAGCAATAAATTTTGTGTTAAGTTAAGAATGCTAAGAGAATTTCCTGAACATCTTAACTCGTTAAGTTGTGTAAGTTGTGATACATTAAGATTTCCCAATAGATTATTTGAACAGAATAATTTGGTGAGAGAACAATTATTTGAAACATTTAGGCTTGTAAGTTTGTTTTTTTCACAAGCTAAAAAAGTTAAACTGACATTCTGAGCTAGGTTCAGGTTGGTTAAGTTATTATCATTACATCCCAGTTGGGTTAAATTGACAAATGCTTCAATACCAGTGAGATCATTAATATTCTGCTGAGAACAGCTTAAAGATCCGGTATACGCTAAAGCCTCACTTAATTGTATTTCGGAATCTTGATTCGTATTTATAAATGGGTTAAGAACTAAACAAGTCTTAAAATTTGGGTCAGGAATGTTTACATTTTGCGCAATCAATAAGAATGGAAAGAAAACAAAAAATAGTAAGAATGAATTTTTTTTCATTTTTTAAATTAAGTATCTACTTCACCACCGCGCGACACTCATCAATAATCTTATCAATCTTCT
>JBBSPP010000009.1:0-16071 GCA_038258625.1 Chitinophagales bacterium | reverse complement strand
AGTTCCAATTGAAACAGTTTTTAGAATGGCAAACAATCAGCAAAACGACAGAATAGGAATATTCCTATTCTGTCGTTTTGCTGATTGTTTGCCATTCTAAAAACTGTTTCAATTGGAACTAATAATTTGTCGAGTTGTTTGCTATCCAATAATTGCTTTTGTTGTTTTACAAAATCTGTAATGTCTTCAACTTTTTTGATTTGCTGTCTGCCGAACTTTTCCAACATATTTCCTTTCAGTCCAAGTTGTATTGCTCGTCTTTCAACTTTATTTCCAAAAGGGTCGTGGTCTGGATCCCATTGAAGCCTTACTTCCTTTGAGTTTAATTCGTTTTTCCAATATTCGCGATTGTCATAATAATTTTGATTAAACGATGACAAGACCGCTTCTTTAAGAATACTTACAAAGTCGATCTTGTCTACCCAAAACGCTAAAACTCTTTCCTGATTTTCTTTTTCTGCCCAACCACAACGATACATCATCCAAAGAAAATTCGGCTTAATCCACGACATTCTGCTATAACTATAATCTGTGCCACCGAGATATTGATTTTTAACTGCAAAGTCAGCAATGCTATTTTTATAAGCCTGATAAACAACGATTAATTTTTCGTCTTGATGTCCCAAAATGTGTTGCCCTGTTTTGGGTAGTCGTTGTATGCTTTGATTATATAATTCAGTTGAAATTTTCATATCCACCAAGGCAAAGTTTCTTTTGAAAAATATTCGTCCAAGTTATCGAAGTCGCCACATTTATAACATTCACTTACATAATCAAATGCTTTTTTTCCTTCTTCAGTCGTTTGCTTTTTTAAAAAATCAATTGTCTCTTTAACCCCAGCGAAAGGAACTAACTGAATATCTAAACCACAATAAGTATCGAAGTCGGCAATTTTTGCCTCCCAAATTTTAAGGCTGTCTTCAATCTGGTTATGAAGTCCTAAAATATAGCAAGCAAACATTAAGTTCTCGGCAGGCATTTCGCCACTTGGGTCTTGACGAACAGCAATGAATGTGTCCAAAAGTGCTAATACAAATTCTCTGTCTTTATGTTGTCTAAAGTGATTTATAAAAGCAATTTTTAATTCGATGTCATTTTGGATGGAGTCAATTGTCTCGTCTGAGATCGTCTTGTCTTTATGAAAGTTTTCTAATATTGTTTTAATGGTCATTTGGTCAGTCGTTGGGGTCGTCCTAAAATTACCGCTAACATCCGCATATACGCCACTCTCCCAGCGCGCAACACAGCTATTATTTTCCCAAATATAATTCCTACCACTCATTATAGTTATTCATGGTCCAATTTATCCGTTTACATTCAAAGCCTGTTCTATACAATGCAACCTACCTGCCAATCTTCCCTTCCAAATCCCTCAATTCTGCCTCCGTCATTTTGCACATTTTTTCTAGCAAGCTTACCGAGGCGCGCGCTTAATGCCATTCTCCCGCCCATCAATATTTTTTATAAAAAAAGAATCCCCCACCCAAATCACACAGTACATTTAAAAAATTATGAAACCTTGGTACTATGGCTTGTGTGTAATTATTTTGGGTATGGCGGCTTGCGATAAAAAAGATGCGCCGCTGGATGCGGCTCAGGAAACAGCATTTTTTTACCTCTACAATCAAACCTTGATAAGCGATACATTTTCGCGCATGCTGTATGGTGATGCGATTGACTTCCGCGCCATTGACCAAGAGCAACAATTGATGTACTTCGTGTTTGACAAAACACTGAATCGCGAAGCTGCTATGCTAAAAATTGCGCGTGATACATCGCTGATAGAGTTTGCCCCTTGCGATAACGGGCCGTGCAGCTTTGGCGGCATGGAAGGCAACATGGACGATATGTATGCGCTGCGTATGCCTCTCTCTAATTTGAAAGTAGATAGTTCACGCACCATTCCTTTTATTATCAAAAGCCACCCAGACGCTATGAGCATATCCCAAATGCATGAGGCGCTGCGTGAAGAATTGTATTATGGCGGCAAAGAATATATGATAATTAACGCGACGACTTATAGAAATATTGGTACGATTATAATGAAAAAAAATAAAGGCAGCCAACTATATAAGCTTGCACAAAAACTAAAAGGAAAAGAAACAAAAAAGGAAAAAATTGTACAAAACGTGCTTGACTTGGTAGCCAATGAAATAGATTATAGCTACGCGGATTTTTGGTACAATACCGAAATTATGCAACGCGCGCACGAGGTACTACTTTCTGGCCTTGCTGACTGCTCGGGCAAAACGGTATTGATGGCTTCATTGCTAGAGCAGTTGGATATCTCATACACCATTCTGTACTACAAGGATCATGTAAATATTGGTATAGAAGGTGATTTCTTAAATGATAATGGATATGAAATACCGATTCAGGGTAAAAAATATACCATTGCCGAAACAACATGTCCGAAGTTTGAAATGGGTGTCACCTTTTTAGAAATGGACATTATGCCCACTATTGCCTATTATCAAACCCCCAAACAAGGCGGTGATATTTACAATTACCACAGCGAGAAAAAAATGAAACTTTATACCGAAGAAGAAATGGATAAAAAAATGCGTTATTAACTCACATCAAAATCCACCACCACTTTTTTACTGCGTGGGTGGCTTTGGCAAGTAAGTATGTAGCCGTCAGCTACTTCAGAGTCTTCGAGGGCGTAGTTCACATCCATTTCTACCTGACCTTCCATTAGTTTGGCTTTGCAGGTGCAGCATACGCCGCCCTTGCAGGCGTAGGGCAGGTCGGCACCTTTGGCTAGGGCGGCATCTAGTATGGTAAATCCTTCGCGCCCTAGTTTAAAATCCATGGTGCGGTCGTCCACTTTTATGGTAATATCGCACAGCTCTGTATCGTCAATTTTTTCGTCGGCACTGGCTACGGTGCGATTGCTCATTTTGGTGGCGGAGGTAAATAGTTCAAATTTTACTTTTGTTTTATCAATGCCTTTATCATTCAAAAAATCTTTTACGGCGTGGATCATTTGCTCCGGCCCACAGATAAAAAATTTGTCCACCGCTTCAATATTAATCAGCGTTTTACAAAGCGTTTCGCATTTCTCGGCATTGATGCGGCCATAGTTTAGCTCGCTCTCCAGCCGCTCGCGGCTTAGTATGTGCACCACTTGTAGGCGTTGTACATATTTATTTTTTAGCGCTTCTACCTCTTCCCGAAAAATAATGGACCCAAAACTTTGATTGCCATACACCAAGGTAACGGTGCTTTCGGTTTCGGTTTGCAAAATAGTTTTTACAATACTCATGATGGGTGTAATACCACTACCTGCGCCAAATAGTACATAGTTTTTTTTATTCCCCGCTATAATTTCGGTGGTAAAGTTTCCCATTGGGGGCATGGCTTCTAGCACATCGCCTACAGCTAGTTTTTCATTGGCCAGTGTAGAAAATATACCGCCATCCACTTTTTTAATTGCTACTCGTAATTCATTATCCTGCGGCGCGGCACATATAGAATATGACCTTCGAAGCTGTTCGCCCTCGTGCATGTATTTGAAGGTAAGATACTGCCCGGGTATAAAATTAAAATGCTCTTTTTGTGCATCAGTTACATCAAAAGCCACCGAAACACAATCAGGAGTTTCTTGCCGAATATCGTTTATGGTAAGTGGGTAAAAATCTGTTTTTGCCATGAGCGCAAATATAGGTTTGGGCTTTTAGGAATTATGTTTTAAAGAATAGAGAATCGTTTTTATACCTATGAAAAGAAACAGGCCAATAGCGCCATCGTATCATTCCCATTTTCTAATTCATTTTTTATAAATTCATGCACTTTATTTTCTGTAAGTGCTCGTTGAAAATCCTCCTGTTGATCCAACGTTTTTAATTCTTCCGGAGTGGGTACAGTTTCAAAATTGCCAAGTTTGCCAAGATTATTTCCAGTAAGAATTGTGCTATTGCGAATTGCGTCGGGCAACGCATCAACACCCAAGCCCATTACTGTCAATGGTTTGGGCAATTCAAACATGGCATCTGCTGTAGCGCGGCAATACCAATTGCCGCCCATGCGCGCCACCAAATCCATTTTTACAGAATCTATTTTTCCATCAGCGCCTAAATAATTTTCGTTGATGTGCATTTTTATTACTTCGCAAATTACCAGGTTTCCGGCACCGCCGTTTGTGCCCGTTTCTATAATTTGAAGCACCTTGCATTCTAGTTGTACAGGGGCTTCTTTTACGCGTGGGGCTTTTACTAAGTCGCTTTTTAATTCTGTAAAGCCCGCTTTTTCAAATTCGTTTACACCTTTTTCATAAGCCGTACTCGCCAAGCTCATTTGCTCCACCATGGGGTAGTTTACAATATTGATGACGCACTCGTTTGTTTCTTTTACATTGTCAAATGTATTTTTAGTAGTGTTGGTTCGGCCATTGCGCGCGGGCGAAAAAATAACGATGGGTGGATTAGCGCCAAACACATTGAAGAAACTAAAGGGGCTCAAATTTACATTACCGTTTTTATCAACCGTGCTTGCAAAAGCGATAGGCCGCGGCGCGATAGCGCTCATTAAATGGCCGTGCAATTCGGGTACAGAAATATCAGAAGGGGTGATGGATTTAAAATTCATTTGCTATAAAAATTAGAACCGTAAATGTACAACCCACTTTTGCAGCGGCTATAAAATACACCAAATTAGGTAGTTTGGGTATCACTCATAATTCTACTTTTGTGCTACTTATGAAACTGTCAAACTGGGTGGCTACGCCCAAAATTTATTTGTTCTCTTTTGTCGCTATATTTTTTTTACCAACCGTCATGCTAGGCAAACCCTACAATACAGACAGCTTAGCCATTGAGTTAAAAACCGCGCAAACACAAAAAGATAAACATCAAATACTACTTCAGCTTTGCCGAAACAGCCGATCGATTACAATTAAAAAATACAAAAGCTACATTGATGCCATGGCAAAAAATGCTGCTACACCTGCCGACAAACTAGATGTCCTATACTACCAAATTTTGCATTCTTACGTTACGGGCGACTTGGCGCAAGCAGAAGATTTGATAAAAAAAATTCCTACGAAGCTGAATGACAAAGACAAATTTCGGTTTCAGGATGCGCGTACCAGCCTTCTTATAAAAACAGGAAAAAATAAAGAGGCGTACGCTTTGGCTTTAAAAACCTTGGCCCTCGCCGAAAAGATTAAAAACGAATCGTATGTATTAGATGCTAAAATTACGTTGGGTTTTTGTCAAATGGAATTTGGACAAATGGGCATGGCCAAAGATTGGTTTTTGAACATACTTAATGCACCCACCACCGAAGATTTGGAAGAAAGAAAAATAATGGCCATTACAAATTTAGCGCCTTGCTACGGCTCCTTGGGGCTTATTGACTCTGCCATTTTTTATAATGATTTGGCAATAGAAAAAGCTACTTTTTATAATGATAAAAGAACCTTGGCAAAAGCCTACCTTACCAAGGGCGATATAAAATTGTATCTCGGCAAAAAAGATGAGGTAGAAAAATATTACAACCTAGGCATTGCCGTGGATAAGGAAAGTGGCGACCCTTATTTTATAGTTTCTGATATGGTTGTGTTGTCAAATTATTATCTAGAAACAGGGAAAATAAAAGAAGCATTGGCCATTTCGTTACAAGCTAAACAATTGGCGTTTACAAAAAATGTGGGCGCAAAAAAAGTTTTTGTGTTGGATAATTTGAGCCGTGTTTATAACAGATTAGGCAACTATAATTTAGAAGCAGAAACCTTGCGCGAATTATTGGAATATAAGGATTCTACCTACGCCAAAAACTCGACCCGCGACTTAGCCAGAATGACTGCGCTGTATGAAGTAGAAAAAAAGGAAATACAAATTCAAAACCAGCAATTGGAAATTTCGCGGAAGAATATTTTGCTGTGGGCTACGCTGTTGCTGTTGATTTTGTCAGGCTTATTTGTTTGGTTTTTTATAAAAAATATCCGGATCAAAAACGCAAAAAAAATACTTGAGCAACTCAGCAATGAGCGATTGGAAAGCGCCAAAGAATTACTGCTTGCGCAAGAGGAGCAGCGCCGCCAAATTGGTGCCAGCATTCATGACGGCGTGGGGCAAATGATAAGCGCTGCCAAAATGAATTTGCAAGCCATTGATGAAACACCAATCAACCAACCCATCATCAATAAAGCCATCAACATTTTAGAGCAATGTGCCACCGAAACCAGAAATTTGGCGCATCAACTACAACCCGCATCTCTTAGCGCAAATGGATTATTTTTTGCCATCAGAGAATTGATTGACAACCTCAGCACCAAACGCTTGGATATAAAATTAGACATTGT
This sequence comes from Chitinophagales bacterium, assembly GCA_038258625.1. Classification (GTDB taxonomy): domain Bacteria; phylum Bacteroidota; class Bacteroidia; order Chitinophagales; family Chitinophagaceae; genus JAGNRR01. Next base: position 9,764 of record JBBSPP010000009.1, on the reverse strand, counting down.
GGGTTTTCATACCAAGCCCGATGCCAATATTGAAATTACCATTTTTAGAAGTTTACAAGAGGCCTTGCAAAACATTGTGAAGCACGCCCATGCAACCATTGTAACTATTTTGCTAGAAGAAAATGAAGAAGAAATAACACTGATAATAGAAGACAATGGCGTGGGTTTTGAAAAAAATAATATCCCAACAAAGGGCCTCGGCATTCGCAATATGCAAAACAGAATTGCGCTGCTGAAAGGCGTTTTTGATATAGAAACCGCACCCAATAGCGGCACACGCCTTACATTATTAATTCCCCAAAACGCACAACCTGCAAATGTCTAAAATAAAAATTGCCCTTGTTGATGATCATCAAATAGTGTTGGACGGCCTCTCCTTATTACTCGGCCAACACCCCGATATTGATTTGTTGCATCAAGAAACTAACGGGCTAAAACTGTTGGACATACTTCAAAAAAATTCAGTGCTTGATATTTTGCTCACCGATATTTCTATGCCCATCATTGATGGATTGGCACTGAGCAAGCAAGTGGCGCAATTGTACCCTCACATAAAAATTGTCGCCCTTTCGCTAAATGATGAAGGTGGCCTGATAGATAAATTGATAGACGAAGCATCTATAAAAGGCTTTGTATTAAAAACCGCCAGCAAGGCACAACTTTACGAAGCGATAGAAACTGTGATGGCTGGCAATACTTTTTTCTCGAGAGAAATTACGGACAACCTCACCAACTTTAGAAAAAATAAACTACGCACCGAAACGCTGCAACTTACCCAACGCGAAAAAGAATTAATTCGCCACTTGGCCACCGGACTTAGCAACCGAGAAATTGGCGAACTCCTTTTTATAAGCGAAAAAACAGTAGCTACGCATCGCAAAAATATTTTCCGAAAGACGAATGTCAACAACCTCGTAAAGTTGTTGGAATTGGCACGTGTGCATAATATTATTTAGATTTTGTTTTTTTGTTAGAGTACAAAAAATACCCAAAAAGGTGTAGGAATTGGATTTGGACTTATGCCAATTTTGTATTCACAAACAAAAAAAAATAAACAATGAAACAACTAATTTTTACACTCACTATTTTTTGCTTGGCACTTACTGCCAATGCCAACAATGTAACCACCAGTAATATTTTTATTTCTGGGCAAAATGCTACTAGCCATTTTTCTTTAATCAATTATGACATCTCTTGGGAAAACTCTTGGCGCACCAGCACCAACGAAAACAACTATGATGGTGTTTGGATTTTTGTAAAGTTTAGAAAAGTAAACACGAGCAACTGGCAACATGCCACTATTAATTACACGGCACCGGGCACGGCAGCAGCTAGTGGTCATACGCAAGCAACGGGAAGCACGATTCAAACAGCGGCAGACGGCAAAGGAATTTGGATGTACCGCTCAGCTAACGGACAAGGAAATGTAAATTTCCTGAACAATAATATTCGGTGGAACTATGGCGTGGATGGCGTGCAAGATAATGATAGTGTAGAGGTTCGATTATTTGCCGTAGAAATGGTAAAAGTAAATCAAGGCGCTTATAACTTAGGTAGCGGCGGTAGCGAAGTAGCTCATTTTAGAGACGGTGCGGTAGATACTTATTTCCCTATCAACAGTGAAAATAGCATCACATCGGGTGCCGGTGCAGGGCAATTAACTGCCAGTACTTCAATTTTTGCTGGTACTATTCCTGCTGCTTATCCCAAAGGTTTTAAAGCATTTTGGATAATGAAATATGAATTTAGTGCGCAACAATACACTGATTTTTTGAATACAATTGATGCAGCAAAAGCAGTAAATAGAGAAATTTCAGTTACCGTTACTGGTACGCATCCAAACTATGTTGCTAACAATCCTACGCAAGCACAAAATTCAATGGGCATATTAGATGTTTTGGCATGGTTAGATTGGGCAGCTATGAGACCATTTACCGAACTTGAATATGAAAAAGCAAGTCGTGGTGGTGGACAAATTCCTATTGCAAATGAATATCCATGGGGCACCACAAGTATTGTAAAAATTGCCACTCCGAGTAATCAATATTTAAGTAACGAAACTTGGAGCATTGGAAATTGTTCGTACAACACTGTGCTCCTTAATGTAATGCGCTGTGGCGCGTTGGCTACAGCCACAAGTACGCGTAGTTCGTCAGGAGCAACATACTATGGCGCTATGGAAATGGGCGGCAATATGATAGAACCTTGCGTAGGAATTTCAACTGCTGCAGGTGTTGCCTACACTGGTTTGCATGGAGATGGGAATCTTTCACCAACAGGCGAGCATAATACAGCTTTTTGGCCAACGAATGCTGGTGATGGATCTGCATATCGCGGTGGTAACTGGGGAGACTTTGCTGCACAAATTAGAGTGAGCGATAGATTTTTTGGGTACAATTATTTTAGTACCCCTCGCAGTGGAAGCATAGGCGGCCGCGGCGCACGCACCTTTGAATAATTGTTTTTTCATCTAAAATATAATGATAATGAAAAAAATAATTTTACTAATTCCGTTGTTGCTTTCAGTATTTTTTGTGGGCGCCCAAAACAATCCAATATTTTTTGGAAGCGATGGTGATGGATGGACGATGGCTAGCTTTGAGCAACAAAGCAACACCACTATCAATCACGGTGGCGATGATGATGGTTGGTTTGTAGGTTCGTATCTACAAACGGCGGCTAACAATACAATTTACAAAGGTGGCGATGAAGATGGTTGGCAATTTACATCTTACCTCCAAGCTTCAAATCAAACAATTTATCACGGCGATACAAATGAAGGGTGGTACGTTGGGTCTTATATGCAACTGAATGCCAATGACCAAATATATCGTGGTGATACAAATGACGGTTGGCATTTAGCAAGCTACTTGCAAGCTGGCAATGATTATGTATATAACGGCGGCACGGGCGATGGTTGGGCAAGCGTAATTTTACCACTTGGGCCTTTACCCATTGAGCTACTCGCATTTACAGGTTTCGTAAAAAATGCGGAACACATTTTGAATTGGAGTATTACCAATGAATCGAACGTCGCGTATTTTGATGTAGAGCGTAGTGCGAATGCAAAACAATTTTCACATCTAGGAAAAGTGGATGGGCGAAAAAGTAATCAGCAAATTGTAAGCTATGATTTTACCAATCATGAACCACTCATCGGGCATAATTATTACCGATTAAAAATGGTGGATGAGGCGCAAAATATAAAATACAGCAATGTTATTTTGTTACTGAGAGCTTCGGATAAATCGAACATTGCGGTTTATCCGAACCCTACAGCATCGGCCATTACAGTGTCTTTACAATCTGATAATCGTAGTGCCGCTTTTACAACATTGTATGATTTGAACGGTAAAGTTTTGTATCAAAAAAATACTGATAGTTCTACGAACACCTTCAGTATAGATATGCAAAATGTGGCCGCGGGTACGTATCAATTAATAATTAAAAAAGGCACTGAAAGCCATACCATAAAAATTCAGAAGCAATAAATCCTAACCAATCTCCTAATGATGAAAAAAGGTTCGTGCGTGAGCATGAACCTTTTTTACTTTACTTAAAAGTCTAAAACTACTTCGCTGGCAAAATAGTAGCAGTAACCTCTCCAAAACCTACCCGAATTCCATCCTTCTCACAATGGCCGCGCATAGTAACTGTATCACCATCATTAAAAAATGTACGCGTAGTGCCATCGTTTAGCGTGATTGGTTTTGTGCCCATCCAAGCTAGCTCAAGCATAGATCCATAGCTCGTTTCGTCTTTGCCGCTAATAGTACCGCTCGCCATCAAATCACCCACATTTACATTGCAACCATTTACGGTATGATGCGCCAATTGTTGTGCTTGGTTCCAATACATAAATTTATAGTTGGAGTTACATATAATATTTTCAGTTCCTTTGGGCGGCGTTAAACCCACCTCTAATTTTATATCAATATTTTGTTCGCCACTTGTTTTTAAATAGGGCAAAACCGCTGGCGATTGTTTGGGTTGGGCTACTCTAAAATAGTCGAGTGCTTCCATGGTTACCACCCAAGGGCTCATGTGGGATGCAAAACTTTTTCCTAAAAACGGCCCCAACGGAACATACTCCCAACCCTGTATATCGCGCGCACTCCAATCATTAAAAAGCACCATACCAAAAATATGTTCGTTGGCTTTTTCGGCAGAAATGTGATCGCCAAGTTTTGTGGCCTTGCCAATTATAAAACCCATTTCGAGTTCCATATCCAAGCGCGCCGATGGGCCAAAAATTGGTTTCTCAGCACCCTTGGGTAATGATTGGCCTTTGGGCCGGTGAATATTTTCACCACTTAAAATTATAGAACTTGCCCGCCCGTGATAGCCCACGGGTAAATGTTTCCAATTAGGCATTAGGGCATTCTCTTTTCCGCGGAACATAATACCTACATTGGTTGCATGCTCTATGCTACTATAAAAATCGGTATAGTCGCGTACCTGAACTGGTAGGTGCATGGTGGCTTCGCGTTGGTCTACAAATACGCTTCTTTTGTCGCGCAGTTTACGGCTGTTTTTAAATAAAAGTTTTTGAATTTCCAAGCGTACACCATTGGTTTTCTTTTTGCCCAAGGCTATAAAATCATTGAGCGAATCGTTTACCAAAACGCTTTTGGGAATGTCTAGTTTTCCTAAATATCCCAACCGCGCCACGGCGCTTACATCAATTATTTGGTGCCCAATAGCTATACCAATTCGAGGGCTTTTTGTTTTGGTAGAAAAAATTCCGAAGGGAAGATTATAAATAGTAAAGTCAGAATTATCTGGAACTTCTATCCAGGTTTGTAGTTTTTTCATATAAAGAAATATTCAATCGTAAAGGTAAGGCTTTCCAAATTCCACTGCGATAAGTGGCGCAGAAATTCCTTAATGCCTCGCTGAAATTTAAACAATAATAACGATAAAAGCTATTTGAAAACTTGTGCCTTTAGGCTGTGGGATTTTAAAATGGTACATTTACGACTCTTAAAAATGCCTTTACAATATAACAAAAAGGAAATACAAACAGGTATTAAAGGCTTGACGCAAAACTGGCGAGCTGATTTAATGGCTGCCATAAGCGTAGCACTAATAGCCCTTCCCCTGTCCTTAGGCATCGCACTGGCGGCTGGTGCTCCTGCTATGTCGGGTATTATATCTGCCGTGGTAGGCGGAGTGGTTACCACACTTTATAGGGGGGGGCATATCTCAGTAAATGGACCTGCCAAGGGGGTAATTGCCGTCATACTTTTAGGCATCGCTTTGATGGATGATGGTACCGGGCAAGCATTCAATTATATTTTGGCTGCAATTGTGGTGTCTGGTGGTTTACAAGTATTATTGGGGTTATTAAAATTAGGACGCTTCGCAGATATTTTTCATTCATCTGTTATTCATGGTCTTTTGGCAGCTATCGGTATCATCATTTTTGCCAAACAAATTCATGTGGCACTCGGATCACATGCAGAAAGCTCCAGCATTGTGCAGAACTTAATTGATGCTGTAGTTCAGCTGCCCAATGCCAACCCGTTTGTGGTCATTATTTCATTGTCAGGTTTGCTATTGACCTTATTTCATTCTAAAATCAGCTACAAGCTTTTTCATATTCTTCCTACGCCTATGTGGGTGATAGCTCTTTCGATTCCCTTAGTTTATGCTTTCAATTTTTTTGATGAGCATACACTCTCCTTTTTCGGAAAGGCTTATGAAGTTGGACCAAGCCTATTATTGGACATTCCAGACAATATAATGGACTCAATAATGCATCCTAATTTTAGTAAAATAGGCACGCTTGATTTTTGGACTATCGTGTTTTCCCTACTTATGATTACAAGTATTGAATCCTTAGCTATTGCCAAAGCCGTAGATAAAATAGACCCTTATAAGCGCAAAACCAACTTGAATAAAGACCTTACGGGCATAGGGCTTAGTACAATGTTAGCGGGGTTTTTAGGTGGCTTGCCCATCATTGCTGTGATAATTCGTAGCACGGTTAATATAAATAACGGAGCTAGAACAAAGTGGTCTAATATGTACCAAGGTATTATCCTATTGCTTTTCATTGTGCTGATGGGGCCTATATTGAAACAAGTACCGCTTTGTGCTTTTGCTATATTGCTAGTCTATACCGGATATAAATTGGCATCGCCCGCAGTATTCAAAGAAGTTTACAGCCAAGGTATAGAACAACTCATTTTCTTTTTAGGCACTCTGGTCCTGACTCTTTATACAAATCTGTTGATAGGATTATTTGGCGGGCTATTGCTGGCATTGGGTTGTCATATTCTACTTGCTAGGTTACCGGTTACAGTGTTCTTTGGTATGTTATTCAAAAGCGGCACCAAACTGTTACAGAAAAATACAAACTCTTTTGAATTGAGGATAAAAGGTGTGGCCAATTTTTTATCAATTTTAAATCTCAAAAATATAATTAAGGAAATACCTGTGGGAAGTGATGTAAAAATTAATGTGAGCAATACGCGCATTTTGGATTTAACCGTACAGGAACTTTTATATAATTTTAAAAAGGATCATGCTCGTACGGGGGGCAAAGTACGCATCACGGGTATGGAGTATCACATATCTTCTGCCCCGCATAAACTGGCCTTCAAAAGTTTACTCGCACACATACCCGTGCAACTTTCGCCAAGGCAATTGCGCATTAAAAAATTATCAGTCAAAAATAATTGGTTGTACCGCCAAGAGGTAGAGTGGGATATTTCGAGTTTGCAAGATTTTGATTTTTTTGAAACGCGCCCGTTAGAGTATAAAGAAAATGTAATATCCGGCACCTTCCCCGATTGTGATAATATGCGTTGGGAAATTAGCGATATTACGTTTGATGAAGGCGCACTGTCTGCCAAAGAGGTTTTCCATACTACGGTAGAAGTTATTCATCTAAATAAAGAAATTCCACTTTTTGTATTGGAGCAAGAAGGATTTTTTGACAAAATATTCGAACGCGTGATGGCGTTTCGTGGGCAGGCCGATATTGATTTTCCGCAGTATCCCGAGTTCTCCAAAAACTTTTTGTTACGTGGCGAAAACAAATCACAATTAGCCACTTTTTTCACCGCGCCGGTAGTCGAATTTTTACTTTCGAAAGAAGTGTATCACATTGAAAGCAATGGCAGCAGTTTGCTAATTTTCCGCTCCTTGCGGGTGGCGCGTACGGAGGATATTGAACAAATGATTTTGTTTTCTAAGGATTTTGTGAAGTTGATTGAGTAAAGGAATACACCTTTTTACTACTTGAACTAGAGACTTTTGTATTTTTAAATTATACCAATCCTTGGTATATTTGTTTCATGGCAAAAAATACTTCAATTTTATTGACCCCTTATTATGAAAAGCTAATAGCTAAAGGGGTGAAAACAGGCCGCTATAGTTCGGCCAGTGAGGTGATGCGCGAGGCACTACGATTGTGGGCGCAGCAAGAAGAGAAAAAAAATAATTTGGATGCTGCATTGGAGGAAGGTGAAAAAAGTGGCTATATCAAAAATTTTAATTTTGATAGTTTTATTAAAGAAATGAAAGCCGATAAAAAATAATGGCTGTGTATCATTTTAGTAAGCTTGCTAAAAATGACCTAGAAGGAATTTGGGTACATACAGTTAAATCATGGTCGGAGGCACAAGCGGAAAGTTATATCCAACAAATTGATGCGGCCATACAATACTATCAGCTTAATCAAAATTTAGTTAGGGAGTACATAACTAAAAAGGGTGTCGTCTATAATAAAATTTTGGTCAAATCTCACGTAGTTTTTTTCAGAATTGTAAATGGCCAATTCTTCATCACTAGAATATTGCATCAAAGTATGGATTTGGATGCGCATTTGTAAGCAAAGACCAAGAAAATTTTATTTGAACTACTAATTCCAAAATCTGCCATTTCACTTAAAATTACAACCGCCAATGATGTGAAAATCTGCATTTCGGCTACTTTAGTGCCACCTTTATTTATTAAAAAAATATGTACGCACTACAGAGCATTATTAACAACCGTCGCTTGGTCAATCTTGAGTTAGACGCCAATCCGCAAAGCCCCAACAAAAATTACATTGTTGAGATTCCTTCCTTGATTCCTTTTGATATTATTCAGTTTGATAAAAAGGAAATCTTAAAAGCATTTACCCTGCATCAAAAAGATATTCCGTTGCGTAGCTGTAATTTTATGGCTACTCTTACTGGTAATAAAATCGAATTAATAATTGATGCCAATAAAACCGATGTCCGAACAACACCGGCAACTGAGGAAGCTCCAAAACCCGAAATTAGCTACGAAGATTTAGATGATTTAAATATCGAGAATACGCCTAAAAAAGTAACCGTTGTAAATACAAATGAACAGTTGTATACATTGGGCACTTTAGATAATTGTATTGAAATTTTTTGCAAGGAAGACGATCATTCATTTTCTATTCAGGCAAAATGTACCAAAGAATTAATGCAAATTCAACTAGCCGAGCCAAAGTTAGAAATTAGTGTTTCCTACAAACCAACTGATATTAATGCCCAACTTAATTTATACCTCGCGCACCCAAATCAGTTTTTGGGTGTAGCGCTAGATTTTGGTTCCGAGGCTTCGCAAATGGCCGTGAAGCGGTATAGCGAGGAAGTAAATATGCAAGAGAAAAAACCAGAGATTGAAAATCTGTTTCGAAATATGTATGCCTATCATGTTACGCGCCACTATTTACCGCGCGATAATAGCATCGATTATTATCAGGAGGATAAGGGTACAAAATTTTATAAATCTTTATTTTTTGTAAAAAAAGAACTAGCCGGCGACTACGACGAACAGCGCAAACGAACATCACTTTGCGAAGCCCAAACCAACATCAAAATGATGGTGAACACCAAAGGGCGCGACAACGAAGGCGGCGGTATCAGCTCCCTGATTCATCATTATCATCAGTTGCCCAATTTAAAAATTGTACATCAGCATCATGATATTTTGGCGAGCCTACATTTTGATATGGCTAGCAAACGCGGACAAGCAGAGCTTTCGCTAGGCGATGTAAAAGGCGTCATTAATAATACAATTTTGCGCACCCTCATCGCGTCTTTTTTGCATACCGATTATATTAAGTACCCCGATGAAAAACGGTTTCTGCGCCTTGTACTTTTGGTGCCCAATATATATGATAATAATGATGTACAAAATGTGCAACAAAATTTAGACGAGCTTTTGGCAGAATTAAAAACCGAAGAATTTCCGCAACTAGATTGTTGGGAGGTAACCACCATTTCCGAAAGCGACGCTTCGTTTATTGGCTACCTCGGAAAAAATAATCATACCATCGCCAAGGGCAAAGACTATATGATTATTGACGTGGGCAAGGGCACCACCGATTTTTCTATCATTCGTACCGGCAAGGATAGCATTCATAATATCGAACCGATTTATCGGAATGGTTTTGCGGGCGCAGGTAATTTAATCACCTTTTCAATTTTTGAAACGCTCCTACATTTTTTGCGAGAGCAGTGCAACCCCAATGATAATATTCTAAAATACTTGCAAGATAAAATTGTACAAACGTTAGAAGGTGATGACCTCCTCAACAAAACACTTTTTTATAATGAGATAGAACGCCTAAAATTTAATTTTAAAACCGGCGACCCAAAAGCCATTTACGAGCAGTGGTCGCGGGCCAGAGTACTGGATAATAATTTTGCAAATCTGATCGAAAATAATATTGACTTTAGCGAGTTTATCAAGATGTTGCAAGAGCTAAGTTTTGGTGCTGATTTTTACAATTATGT
>JBBSPP010000008.1:0-18150 GCA_038258625.1 Chitinophagales bacterium | reverse complement strand
AAGAACCCCAAAATAATATTAAGATTATTACTATATTAATCAGTACTTTCTGCATTACTTGTAGTTTTTGGATCAGTTGAAGTCGGTGAATCGTCCGAACTCGACTCCTTTTTATTATCTTCTTTATCGGTTGCGGAAGTAGTATCACCTCCTGGACTATTCTCTTTAGAATATTTCTGATAAATTTCTTGACCAATTGCAAGCAATTGGAGATTGTTGTAAGGAATTTCACCTTGTAAAACAACATTAAGGATTGAAGTTAAATCCTTTGGATTTTGATATTTTTTAGGAACCAACCCTTCTGCTATGCCTCTATTCACATTTTCAATTGCTAATTTCGCTTTCTCAACATGACTTTCAATTTTTATTTCTTCATACCAAGAGGCCCAACCTGGTATTTTAGACCCTATATAATTAACCGCAGCTAAAGCAATAAATCCTCTTCCAATTGCTTTAGGCGGAGATCCTCCTCCAACTAATTTAGGATCGACTCGTTTATCACGTTGGGTATAATTACTAGATTTCGTAAAGACATGCTTTGAAGGAATAGAATTTGAGTGATTCGGATTAGTTACATTTGGATAAGGTCTTACAGTTGGCACAGGTTTCACCTCTTGCGTAAAGTTACTCCAATCAATAGTGCCAATAGTACGGGAAATTCCCATTTCGCCTTTTTTCCAGTTCTTAGGGTCATTATTAGCGTTATTCCAAGACTTTCTAGTTATGAAATTCATATTCTCGACTTTAATCTTAAGTACACCTCTACTAAACTCTACTCGAGCTTCATCTTTATTAAGATATTCTGCACCTTCTAAATCAATTCCAGATATTGGACAATTTTCTGCAAAAGCATAAGAACTATTCCAAGGATACTCCTTAGATAATGGGTCAACACTTAAGAACTTCCCAAGTCTGCTATCATAAATTCTATACTTGAAGGAGAAGCTATTCCCTATCCCTTTCACTTCATTATCCTTCTCTTGCCCGTTGAAGCCGAAACGGCAAAATGCCAAAGAAGAACTAGAATAATATGTAGGTAAATAATTCAATTTCAATTTTTCTATAACCGAATATACAAATTATTCTCGATTAGTTTTGACAAGTGAATGCTGCAAAGAATAATCTAGTAACCTAACTTATATTTATTACCGTTCCTTATAAGGAACTCTTTTTGTCAATTTGATTATGTATTGCGGTGCTTTGGACACTTGGCCCTAATTATCCCCCGTATTGGGATTTGCAGAATAGAATCTAATCCATTTATAGTAATGACCGAATTCCTCTCGCATAAGACTTAATACCTTTATATGCTCCAAATAATGTTTATCCCCATTGAAATACTCACAGGTTGGTTCTCTATCACGAAACTGATAATGTGATTCTTTGTCAAAATAATCACCAACTATTAAATTACCATCCATTCTCATTTCATTACAGACTGAATCAGGTGGAATCAAATCCAAAAATAATTTCGGGTTTATACTATCTATTCTTTTTTCAAAATTCACCCACCCTGATTTAGGAATAATTATATCCTTTTGAACTGCATATGCACTAGAATTAATTTTATCCTCAGGCACTCCATCCAATTGCATTTTATCTACTCTTTTATACTTATACAGTAGGCCCGTCCATTCATTTCTTTTACTTAATCGTAACTCTAAAAGTGCTTGACTTCGATAAAGTTGGTTATACCATATGAAAAACACAATAGAATCATTTTGGGAATTGAAACGTTGTATTGCTAAGTCTTTTTCGTAGGCCGATAGTGGTAAACTTAACTTGAGGCTTTGTTCCTTTTTTTGCTGAATAGCTTGTTTGTCCTGACTAGCAAATTCGGAATCACACGAAACTAATATAACTATGTACCCAAGTAATAACGTTAAATTTGTAGTTCTCATTTTTTTTAATGTATTAAACAACTAGTGCCCTCTAGGCATGTCTTGCCGTTTACCTTTTGATTTCTTTGGATTACTTCCGCTTAACTTCTTCCTGTCTTTATGTCCATCGCCAAAGGGTTTTGAGAAATCTATCCCTTTTTTAGATCTACCATGCATGACTTTTCCTATTTTACCTAAAATCAATGGCTTTCCTCGATAAACCAGCCCATCCGTCTTATCCCACCTTGGACCAATTCTTCCACTCGGTATATATAGTTTTAAATAATTTTTCGGAGTCGTCATAAAAGATGGGACATTCAGCCTGTCAGGAGTATTTATATCATTATTGATTGGATCGCCTGTATTAAGAGCGGTAGAAAATGGTTCAGGGTCACTAGAGCCCCCAATTGGATGATTATGGATTATAGCTATACCTTTAAAACCACTAGGTGCATCAGCGACTGTAACCTGATTGTAGTCCCAATCAGTTCTTGGCTCTGTGAAGTTTATATAATCTGCCCCATCGACATTCATTCTATAAAAAGCCGATGACCATTCGAATTTAGTATTACTTCCATTATACAAGACACCCCACTGCTCAGCCATTGCCATAAGACCTTGCATTTCTGTACGACCTGAATTGCCAGCCAGCTGCAATAAATGACTACGTTGCCTTGTCATAAGTAGTTTATTAAATTCATCATCGACTGTTTTATTTTTAAACCTATCAATAGCTTCTTCAACATAATCCTCATGAACCACACGCACTTCCTTACTATCGCCGTATTTACCAACGAGCTGATTATCGGCAGTTCTATAATGTTCTAATCCCTCTAAATCGATTCCATCAATCACGCGATTCTCTGCGAAGGCATATGAACTATTCCAAGGGAAAGATTGATACAATGGATCTACAGATAAGAACCGTCCAAGTCTTGAATCATGTATTCTATAATTAAAAGCCAAACTATTACCCTTACCTTTTAACTCATTATCTTTCTCTTGACCGTTGAAGCCGAACAAGTAACTGCTACGAACTTTTAAAACACTTTTTTCAGACCTCACACATTTATTTACCCAACTTATTTTTAAGTCAGTATCATAAGCGTAATTTAGTTTGAGGCAACCCATTTTTATAAAAAGTATGCAGCAAAAATAATCAAAAATGCCAAAGATTTGAGCATAAAAAAAGCCTCCATTTAGGAAGCTGTTTAAAAGCGTTTTAAAGCCTTGTTTTATTTGGTGGTGAGCTTTATATTAGGTGTGTGTATATCTGCGTACTTTCAAGGCTACTATGCCCCAAAAACAAAGCAATGCTTTCAATGCTCATACCGTTTTGTAAAAGGTGGGTGGCTATTGAGTGGCGTAATATGTGAAGCGTTATTTTTTTACTCTGTATGGTTTCACATTCACAAGTTTTTTGTAAGTCTTTCAAGCTATCATTTAAAGTGCCTGTGGTGTTTATAAAAAGGCGTTTATGATTTAGTTTCAATAAGTTTCTATAATTATAAATGTAGTTTTCTAAAGCCTTACAAACGCCTGTATTCATTGGGATAATTCTATCCTTATAATTTTTTCCTTGCTTTATGAAGATAGTTTTTTTATCAAAGTCTATATCACTTACAGTTAGTTTGTAGCCTTCGTTTCTGCGTAATCCACAACCATAATATAAAGCAAACATTATTTTTAATTGTTCTTGTTTGGCTTCTTTAAGTTTAAAAGGTAATTGGCTGTAAGTATTATTAATATTGGCTTGTAGCGTTTTTATTTCTTCTTTGGTAAAGGGTTGTATATTATTTATTCGTTGTTGCTTATCGGGTTTTATCCGGTAATTGGTTGGTATTGGTGCAGTTTGTAAATTCATTTGGTGCAAGAACTCTAACAACTTATCTACTGCCAAAAAATTATGGTTTAAGTGGCTTATGCTTAATGCTCCGTTTCTTCTTTTGTTTTTTCTTACTTGTAAATATTCAAAATAATTTTCTACATTTTTTTGAGTGATAATATTTACAGCATTTATATTTTTACTTTCCAACCATTCAAAAAAATCTCTTACCCTATCTTTATAATCCAATACCACAGCACTACTAAAACCAAGTGTAGTAAGCCATACAGCATATTCATTTTTTATTGAGTTGTAATTTTCGTTTAGCATATTTCGGCTTGCTCAATACAAGTTTTTAGAACGGATTAAATTTTGCAATATCATCTATAAGCCCATCAATATCATTTGGCAAATATTTTTCTGTACTGCTTATATATCTATGCCCTGCGTAATATTGTGCTTTGCGTAAGCCGTCTATTTTCAGCCATTGCGTAATTACAGGTTGTGGCATCAAAAAATGTCCTAAGAAATGGACTATGACGTTTACAAAAGATAGTTTTATAACTGCAACCATTGACGAAACATACTATAGTTCTAGCGATAATAATTGGCTAGACCCCAACAGCAGAGATACATTATTTGTAGAAATGCAAAAACGATAGTACAAAGCATTTTTTTAATTCAATAATAATTGTAGTTCTACCCGAACGGCTATCTTTACGCGTCTATACTTTTTTCATCAAAAAAAATAAAATAAGTACCATGAGATATTTACCCTTAGACCCCAAATTATTTTCTTATAATCGCGATCGTTTTGTAAAAAAAATGAGGAAAAATAGCATTGCTATTTTTCAGCCTCATGCTGATATTCCTGAGAATGGTGATGCGCATGCATACTACAAACCCAATAGTGATGTGGTGTGGCTAAGTGGTGTGATTCAAGAAAAAACCATGGTGGTATTGTACCCCGATAATATTGATAAAAAATATCGCGAAGTATTGGTCATTCTCCGCCCAAACGAAGACCTTGAAAAATGGGAAGGACACAAATTAACCAAAGATGAAGCCCGAGAAATATCGGGTATGAAGACGGTTATATTTTTGGATCAGCTTGATGCTATGCTACAATCTTGGATGCACCATTGCGAATTTGTGTACCTCGATACCAACGAAAATGATCGTCTCGATTATACCATGCCACGCTTGGATTTGTTGTATGTAAAAAAAATACAAGCACAATATCCGTTGCATAAATATGAACGCGCGGCGGTCATTACAAAAGAGCTCCGCGCCATAAAATCGAAGTACGAAATTGATGTAATGCAACAAGCTGTAGATATTACGCACAAAGCATTTCTGCGTGTGTGCAAATTCCTAAAACCTGGCGTTGGCGAGCATGAAGTAGAAGCCGAAATTACCCATGAATTTATGCGCAACCGTGCTACCCGCCATGCCTACGGCTGCATACTTGCCTGTGGCGACCGCGCACGATATTTGCACTATACCGAAAATAATCAAGAGTGCAAAGATGGCGAACTCATCCTCATGGATTTTGGTGCTGAGTACGGAAATTATGCCAGCGATTTATCACGCACCATTCCCGTAAACGGAAAATTTACCAAGCGCCAAAAAGAAGTGTATGATGCCTGCCTTGCCGTGCATTTGTACGCTGCCAAAATATTGAAGCCCGGAAAAACTTGGTTGGAGATTACCGAACTTTCGGAAAAAGAAATGACGAAGCAACTGCTAAAAATTGGCTTGCTTACAAAAGAAGAAGTGAAAAACGAAGACCCAGAAAATCCTGCTTTCAAAAAATATTTTTACCACGGTTTAGGTCATCACATTGGGCTAGATGTGCATGACATTGGCACGCGGAATGAAAAAATTAAAGAGGGCATGGTATTCACCATTGAGCCTGGCATTTATATAGAAAAAGAGCAAATGGGCATCCGCATAGAAAATGATTATGTTGTGACCAAAACAGGCGTGAAAGATTTATTCAAAGGAATTCCGATTACTACTAGTGAAATTGAAAAAGCTATGAGTCGTAAGTAGTAGCAAGTATTTAGTAGTGAGTAGCGAGTAATTTTTATTTATGCATCATTTTAAAATATTAACGGGTTGGCAAAAGTCAATAGAATTGGTGGCCGATGTATATACATTATTAGCCAATTACCCTATCGGTGAGCGCTATGGATTATCCTCACAAATGAAACGTTGTGCAAATTCTGTGCCATCAAACATTTCAGAAGGTTCGGGACGAAATTCGAAAAAAGAATTCAAATACTTTCTATCAGTTTCTAAAGGATCGTTGAATGAACTCCAAACGCAGTTGATTGTTTAAGAAAAATTATTATTTATTAATGCAGAAGAACTCCAAAAGCTTGAGCAACAAATAGACGAAATAGGCCGAATGTTATCAGGTTTGAGCAAATCGCTTAACTAGTAAAAACTGTCTCATTCCTCACTACTCATTACCCGCTAAATATTACTCACTACAAAATTCTCACTACTCGCTACTAACTACTCAATACCAACAATATGAAACACCTACCCAACGCCTTAACACTCGCTAATTTATTTTGCGGATGCATCGCCATCGTTTTTGCTCTGCATTGGCAGCCATTTGTGCGCGAGCTGAATGGGCAGGACTATTGGATCCCTGGCACATCTCAAATTTATTTTGCAGGGTTTTTTATATTACTGGCTGCTTTTTTTGATTTGCTGGATGGTGCTGCGGCTCGTTGGCTCGGGGTAGCATCTCCTATTGGCAAAGACCTGGATAGCCTGGCCGATGTGGTAAGTTTTGGCGTAGCGCCCAGCATGATACTTATGAAATTGCTTTGGACATCTTGGATGCAACAGCCCAACGCCGTAGATATTTCCATGTGGGGGGTAGCGCCTGCATTTGTGTTGGCTTGTTTTGGTGCGCTGCGGTTGGCACGGTTCAATAATGCGGTGCCTACTACACATTATTTTACGGGGGTGCCAATACCTGCTGTTGGCTTATTGGTGTCCTCTTTTCCTTTAATTTATTTTTACAACCCAATAGGCACGGCTAGCCTCATTACCAACCAATGGTTTTTGTATTTAATTATTGTGCTTTTATCTTGGCTTATGAATTGTCAGTTTCGATTTTTTACGCTCAAAGGATTAATGAGCGGGGCTTTTAAAGAAAATATCTTGCCCTTGTTGTGCATCATTTTGAGCGTATTGGCCATAATAATATTTCGCTCGTTGGGCGTGCCTATTGCTTTTTTGCTCTACCTAGTTTTTTCATTGGCTATGCAAAAAAAGTTGGTGTAACAAATAATGTTATGACACAAGAGTTGATTCGTGCCAATAGAATTACACAATTTGCATTTAATCAAATCTTTACAGTTCATGAGTGATGGATTAGTATGTCACTGTTCAGCAAGTTAGCAATAAAGTTTCCTGCAATATTTATTATGGCAATCTTCTGTATAGGTTTATCTGAATTGGGTTACACATAGAATGTATAGGCTTTCGGAATTATATTTGGTAAAAAATAGCTGTGTTGCGCTTGTTTGGAGTGGCGTATATACAGATGTTATAGGCAACATAAGAAAGTATTATGTTTAACAAATTCATACAGCAATTAAATAGAGATAAGCAAAAGGCCATAAACAGAAGACGTGCCGAGGAAAATCCTAAAATTTATCCTCCTGCTCCAAAAATTGATTGCACAAATTTAAAAGCTGATGAATTTGAGTTTTTGCTTAAAAGGAGTCAATATGAAGATTATGAATTTGCTGATGAATTTAATCTAACTACTAGTGCGGACTGGTTGAAAGTTCTCACTCCTGATTCAATGGACTGGGTTGATATATCTGACGAACGAGGTTTCGGAATTAAAATAAATAATTTTTCTTATTGCATTTCCGATGAGTTTGCGGGACTTCAAATATCATTTGATGGTGACATTAAATTTCCTGAAGCCAAACAGCTTTTGTTGGAACTAAAAAGTAAAGTTGAACATTTTTCGGGATATGATGCAGAAATCATAGAATTTTATAGATGATTTATGGTGTAATCCTGAAGCAATTCCTTATTGCGAAGCAATGTATTTTTGAATATTTAAATAACATTCTTTAATCTAGCATGCCTATAATAATTCTACAAGGAATGATGGCTTTCCCATTTGTGATAATTGGGATGCTGATATTTTTATTCCTTTTTTTCTTGACAGCTATTGGAATTTATAATTATCTTGAACCAAAGTTCTTTGGAAGATACATTCGCATTCCCCTTTATTGGGCATTTATTTTACCCGTTGTCTTTGTTCTACTTTTTATTATAAGACTTTTCACTTTTGAAGGCCCTTGGATAAATTAATTTCTAAACCCTTAATCGCTATTGGCTAATCTCTATTGGCTATTGGCTCTTCACTTTTCACTTTCTTCCCCTTATTCACAATCGGTAGCATAATCATACTAAAAAATCCACCCGTGATCAGTACAATCGTCTGCGCTAGCCAGCTTACGTTGGCATAGGCTAGGGCGAGGGCTTGGGGTATGCTGTACATTTCCTGCAGGGTAAGCGCCACAAAATATTGGAATGAGCCCATACCACCCGGGGCGGGCACTACAAAACCAATAGTACCAAATGCCAGCGTAGTAAGCCCCTCCCGAAAACCAAGGAAGCTCAAATCACTAAACGCCCAAAAACCAATCACGGTCATGGTGAGGTACAACGCCCAAATACCAATGGTGTAGAGTATAAAAAGCCACGGTTTTTCCAAGCGGCGTATGGAGATCAGCCCTTCCAGAATGTTGCGTACAATGCCCATGATTTTGTTTTCGGAGTTGAATATTTTTTTCCTAAACATAAAAAATGTCCCAATAAATAACGCTATAACACCCAACCCAATCAATAAATGCGTGGTGGTAAATCGCCCCGAAAGGGGTTCGAGCAAATTTTCGTGTACAAACGTATTTACGGTTTCGTACTCTACAGCAAAGGTGAGGAAAAACAGCGCTATGAGTGTTACCAAATCAAAAGCACGCTCGGCTATCATGGTGCCAGCTAGTTTATCTGCAGGTACTTTTTCATATACCGAGAGTACGCCACAGCGCGCTACCTCGCCCATGCGCGGCGTTACGAGGTTTACAATATAGCCAATCATAATACTCAAAAAGGTATTGGTTTTGCTCACAGTATAGCCCAATGGTTGTATAAGCATTCGCCAGCGTAGGGCGCGCAAATAATGGCTGCCCAAACCAAGTACAAATACGATGGATAGTGGCCAAAGGGTTACATTTTTTACATGCACCATCATATCGTCAAACGGTATGCCCCTACTAGCGAGCCACAAAAACAGCACCGCAATCCCCAAGAAAATGATGTACTGTATTATTTTTTTCCAGCTTAGTTTTAGTTGCATAGTGTTTTTTTGAGTGTTCTTTTATTTTGCCCAAGAAATATTGTTACCATTGAGTTCGCCAAGCAGATTCCGCCTTTAGATAGCCATCGGGATGAGAGTGCGTTCAGCGCTGAGTTCTACGGGTGCGAATCCACCAATAAATTATTAGCATCCGGAAAAATCACCACAGGCTCATAGGCCCGTGCCTCCGCTTCTTCCATTAGCGCATACGCAATGATTATTACAGTATCGCCCACTTCTACACGCCGCGCCGCTGGGCCGTTGAGGCAAAGTACGCCACTCCCCCGCTCGCCCGCTATAATGTAGGTTTCTAGCCGTTCGCCGTTGTTTACATTTACTATTTGCACGCGTTGGTTCACAAACATATTGGCGGCATCAATCAGAGCCTCGTCAATAGTTATGGAGCCTACATAATTGAGGTTAGCCTCGGTAACGGTTACGCGGTGTATTTTGGATCTAAAAGTTTCTACTAACATAAATGAAGGCGCAAATGTAAACCCGAATTTTTCAGCAGAAAAGCCACCGACAATTTGGAAAGATGAGAATAGAATTATTTTTTTACATCCACCGCAATATTATCAATCAGGCGCACACCTTCGATAAATGCTGCGGCAATTAAGCGCATATTTTTTGTATGGTCAAAATTTTCAAGCTCGGCCAATGAGGCTGCCTCGCACAGCGCAATATATTCGGGCTCAAAACCGCTCGCCTCCAGCATTTCGTCAGCTTGCATTTTTAACGATTCAAAACTATGCGTAGCTGAATGTTCGCTTATAAAATTCAACGCCTTGTTTAGCGCGGCGGCTCTTGCTGTTGCTTCTGCGCTCAACAATCTATTGCGCGAGCTCATGGCCAATCCGCTCGGTTCGCGCAGCGTGGTGCAGGGTACCAAAATAGTGTTATGCCCTTTCAAATTAATGAGCCGCTGCACCACCATCGCCTGCTGAAAATCTTTTTCACCCATATATATATGAGTGGGTTTAATCATTTCCAAGAAAATTTGAATAATATGACACACCCCCTGAAAATGACCCGGACGATGCTCTCCCTCCAAAATGTAGTCCATTTCGCCAATGTCATAATGCGGAATATGAGCCGTGCCTTCGGGGTAAATCTCGCTTACTTTTGGTGCGAAAATGACATCGACTTTTACTTTTTTCAGTAGCTCCGTATCCTCCACCAAAACCTGCGGATAACTATCAAAATCGCTACTCTCATTGAATTGTGTAGGGTTTACAAAAATGCTACAAATCACCACATCGTCTTGCTCAGCGGCGGCGGTCAGTAATGATAAATGACCGGCGTGCAAGGCACCCATGGTAGGTACAAAACCTATAGTTTGTGAAGGGAGTAGCGTAGATAAAAATTGATGGAGTTCGTCTTGGGTATGGAGTACTATCATAGTGCCAAATGCTAATTCTGCGTGAAACTACACCTGAAAGTCTTATATTTTTTGTAAATTCGCAATCTTATTTTTTTTAAGTAAACCCACCCTGAATGACTCCATTACAAAAGAAGAAGATCCTATATATTTCTCACGAATTTTACCCTTATAATAATGAAACACCCATGGCCGAGGCTCTTAATGAGTTAGCCGTGCTGTCCAATAAAGAGGGCTACGAGGTGCGTTGCATTATGCCTAGGTTTGGTACTATCAACGAGCGTAGGCATAAATTGCACGAGGTGGTGCGCTTATCGGGTATTAATATTCATGTGGATCGTGAAGATTATCCGTTAATTATAAAAGTAGCGTCGCTACCCAATGCACGGCTGCAAATGTATTTTATGGATAATGAAGATATGTTTAAGCGCAAAAGTGTATTTCACGACGAGGAAGAAAATTTCTTTGAAGACAATGCAGAGCGCGCCATTTTCTTTTGTAAAAGTGCCATTGAAACGGTGAAAAAATTTGGCTGGCCGCCCGATCTTATTGTAATTCATGGTTGGCTAGGTGCATTAATTCCGGCTTTAATAAAAAATCAATTTAAAAACGAACCCGTTTTTGCCGATTGCAAAGTAGTGTTTTCCATCTCCAAAAACATGACGGAGGAGCATCTTGGTGAGCGTTTTGCCGAAATGATTGAAAATAGTACACAGTTAAAAGCAGCCCACATTGCGCCATACAAAAATGGTAGTAATGATGATATGTTTAAAGGAGCCGCCAAAAATTCAGACGTAGTCATTTTCTCCGATCCCGAAGTTTCTGATGCGGTATTAAAAAGTGTAAAAGCCTCCAAAACCAAGAAGGTTTTAAAATTTAACCCCGAAGAGGAAGACCTAACTGCTATCATTGAACTATTTGCCGAGTTGGCCCCTGCTGATGAGGAAGAAGACGAAGACTAAATAATCTTTTTTTAAATGAATAACTTTTTAAATAAAAAATTCTCCACAGCCACGGCTTGGTTTGGATTAGTGATACTCGCGGTTACGCTGGTTTCATCTTGTAAGGAAAATACAATTTTGCCCGACGATCTTGTACCGGCGGTTGATAATATT
Organism: Chitinophagales bacterium; assembly: GCA_038258625.1. Lineage (GTDB taxonomy): Bacteria > Bacteroidota > Bacteroidia > Chitinophagales > Chitinophagaceae > JAGNRR01. The sequence goes on along the minus strand of JBBSPP010000008.1, from coordinate 6,545 downwards.
AATACCTTTCGTACGGATACCTTTACGGTCATCTCGCACAATATCTATAAGGATACGTTTTTAACGGGCGGCGTGCTAGGCACTACCAATCGGGGTGGCGATGCAGATTTTTCGCACGCCATTGGTACTATTAATGATCTGATTTTTGGTCGCACAGTTTCTTCTTTGTATGTGCAGGTGCGGCAACCAGCCACGGCATTTTCATTTAGCGGGACTAATCAAATTGTAGATTCTGTAGTGCTGGGCATCAATTATCTAAAAGCATTTGGCGATACCATAATGGCGCCTAATCAAACGTTTTCATTATATCGTGCACAGAAAAATTTTTCAAGAGATTCTACATATTATGAATTCACGAAGCCCGATGTTCTTACGTTTTTAAAATCAAACAATATAAATTTTAATACACTATATAAGGATTCGCCTCTTGTAAATGGCATTAGGCTGCGTCCCCAAATTCGGTTTTCTTTAGCTGGTTCTAGTGCTTTTCCTACTAATTTAATTTCGCAAACATCTACTGGCAATTTTGCCACCTATGCAACGTTTCTTGATTGGTTGGGCGGTTTTTACATAGCGCCCGATTCGGCAAATGGCGAAACACTTGGCTATTTTGATACTGATAATACCACGATGTACGTTTATTATCGCTTCGACCAAAACGGCTCACAAGATACGGCAACGGCTGTTTTTCCTTTTGATGCCATTCACTGTAGTCGATTTAATTATTTTACCCGAAATTATACAGGTTCTACCGCCGCCACATATTTGAATACCAATGCGCCAACGGGAGATTCGCTTTTATTTGTAGAGCATGAGCCGGGACTTTCTGCGCTACTTACGTTTCCGTACATTGGGCAGTTTCCCAATGCGGTGATCAACAAAGCCGAACTTTCGCTCACCATTATTTCGCTTACAAATTATACGGATACCACTGATTTTTCCATGCCGTCGCAAGTACAAATTGTTTACGTAAATCAGTTTGGGCAAAACGAGGTGCTAGAAGATTATTTGCTCTTGGGCATTCAACGTGTAGGCGGTTTCCGTGGCTTGTTTGATCTCTTGGGCGTGCAGCGTTTGCGCTATACTTTTAATGTTTCTAATAGTATTCAAAAAGCGGTGAGTACACAAAACAGCAATTTTGGTTTCAAAGTTTCTGGTTCTCGGTCTGACTTTCCTGGCTTTGGCCGTGTAATGATGCGCGGTAGTGGAAGCGGTATTATTTCGGAAAAACCAAGATTAGATATTATTTTCACCAAAATTCAACGATAAAAATATGTGCGGAATTGTAGGTTACATTGGCCCGAAAGAAGCTTATCCTATTTTAATAAAAGGCCTGAAAAGGCTGGAGTATCGCGGGTACGATAGTGCGGGCGTTGCCTTGCTTAATGGCGAACTCAACATTATGAAAAAAGAAGGCAAGGTATCCGACTTGGAGCTTTTTGCCGAAGGAAAAGACAAAAGTGGCACCGTAGGCATTGGCCACACCCGTTGGGCTACCCATGGAGAACCTTCGGATTTGAATGCGCATCCTCATGCTTCTAACTCTGCACAATTAGCAATTATTCATAACGGCATTATCGAAAATTATGCTTCGCTAAAAACAGAGTTGATCAAACGGGGGTACACATTTAAGAGCGATACCGATACCGAGGTATTGATGAACCTAATTGAAGATGTAAAAAAAGAAGAAAAAGTAGGCATAGAAGAAGCCATTCGGATTGCGCTAAATGAAGTAGTAGGCGCGTATGCAATTGTAATTATTGACAAAGCGCACCCCGATAAAATTATTGCCGCTCGTAAGGGCAGCCCGCTAGTAATTGGTATTGGCGATAAAGAATTTTATGTAGCAAGCGATGCCTCGCCCATTGTAGAGTTTACCAAAGAGGTGGTTTATTTGAACGACGAAGAATTTGCCGTGCTGAACCGCAACGGCGAAATGGATATTAAAAATTTGGGCAACATAAAGCAAACCCCCTACATTCAAAAACTCGAAATGGAGTTGGAGACGATTGAAAAAAGTGGCTTTGATACCTTCATGCTCAAAGAAATTTATGAGCAGCCCAAAGTAATAGCCGATGCCCTGCGCGGCCGTATGAATGCCGCCGAAGGTTGGATAAAACTTGGCGGTGTAAGCGAATATGCTACCCGAATAAATAATGCCGAGCGATTAATTATTGCCGCCTGTGGTACATCTTGGCACTCAGGCTTAATTGCCGAGTACGTAATAGAAGAGCTTGCCCGCGTGCCAGTAGAAGTAGAATATGCATCAGAATTTAGATACAGAAACCCAATTGTAAATGCCAAAGATGTAATGATAGCCGTGTCGCAAAGTGGCGAAACTGCCGATACTCTAGCCGCCATCGAAATTGCAAAAGAGCGGCAAGCACTTATTTATGGTATTTGTAATGTGATTGGTTCGTCCATTTCTCGAGTATCTCATGCGGGTAGTTATACCCACGCCGGGCCAGAAATTGGCGTAGCTAGCACCAAAGCATTTAGTACGCAAGTAGCCATTTTGATGCTCATGGCATTACAATTGGCGCAGAAAAAAGGAACTATATCCGCATCGCGCCTTCGGCAAATATTGTATGAGCTAGAAGGCATTCCTAAAAAAATGGAGGAAGCGCTTTTACTAAATGATTCAATTGAAAAAATTGCTGCCAAGTACAAAGACGCGCAAAACTTTTTATACCTCGGGCGCGGTATCAACTTTCCAGTAGCACTAGAAGGTGCCTTAAAACTAAAAGAAATAAGCTACATACACGCAGAGGGTTATCCCGCCGCCGAAATGAAGCACGGCCCCATTGCATTGATTGATGAGAATATGCCCGTACTTTTCATAGCTACAAATAAAAGTGCGCACGAAAAAATAGTATCCAACATTCAAGAAGTAAAAGCGCGCAAAGGAAAAGTAATAGCGGTTATCAACCACGCCGACGAGGTAATTGAAGGCCTAGCCGATGACGTAATTCGCGTACCGGAAACGGAGGAATTACTCTCGCCGCTTGTGTCTATTATTCCGTTGCAACTACTGTCTTACCACATTGCGCTGATGCGTGGTTGTGATGTAGATCAGCCAAGGAATTTGGCTAAGAGTGTGACGGTGGAGTAGTTTTAAAAATTTTTATTAAAAAAACAAGGAACCTTTTCGGCTTCCTTTTTTATTTAGTTTATATAGACTGTGCCCATGTAAGTTTTGCGAATGCAGTGTTGGTTGTTTTGTTTGGGTTATTTCCGCTAATTATTTGGGGGGGGAGAGAATAATTATTTATTCTCTTCCGATAGCTATCGAAATTCAGAAGCCCTATCTAAAATAATTTTTTACGCCAAATTCATTTTGGTCTATAAAAAGTTCTTTAAAAGCGGCAAGATTATTTTGTTCATAAAATAACAAAATCCTTTTTTTGTATTCAACGGAATCTACACTTCTATACGAAAGTGGACAAGCATTATTACTTATCAAAATTGCATTTCCAATCATTCTTCCTGTACGTTTATTGCCGTCCTCAAATGGTTGGATGTACGAAATGAGTACAATGCTCAGCAATGCTTTTTCAAATGCGTTTTGTTTTGAGTGTATTAAATCACACATTCGTTGTAGGTTTTCTCTTATCTGAAATTCGTTATCAAGCGGTTTGTAGGCACTGCCCGTAATACCCACACCTCGTTTTCTGATATTTTTACCAACTTCCAAATCTTTTATAAGCAATGCATGTACATCTTCAATTACGCGCAGATTTAGTGCCTGAGCCACATCTTTGTTTTGAAGCAAATATTCCAATGCAAATTTGTGATTCAGTAGCATGGTAGCTTCTTCTTTGGTTTTATTTTTTGCTTGCTCTCGCTCCAAAAACAACTTTTCGGTTTCTAATAATGAGTACGTATTCCCTTCAATTTGCGAAGATTTCCAACTCAACTCAATTGTCAAACGTCCTATTTCTTTCTTATAAAGCGTGGGCGAAATGGTAGAAATATTATTTTGATATTCTTCTTGTAAAGATTGCAAAAAGTCTTTTTCGGCTACGCTAAAAATGTCCGTATTTCCAAGTGTATCAAAAACGGCATGATTGAAGTTTTCGTTAGCGGCTCTGTTATCAGTTTCTTTTTCAAAATATGAATCTATATTAATTTCAGCCAATAGCTGATACTGCGGGGTAACAGAATATGTAATTGCCCTGGCTTTTCCTTGCTTTGCTAAATATTGATATTGCACCAGTTTGGCCAAATCTCTATTTAATGTAGGTTGGCTAATATCTTCGGTCAACAATTCCTTTATTTGCGATATTGAGAATGGCCCATTTGAATCTACAAGTGCAATTATTTTTTTCTGTCTGTCGGTAAGTTTACGATCCATAATAATTATCCTATCACGAAAGTATTCAAATCCTATCATTTATGATAGGATAAGTACGTAAAAATTATAGGATTTAATAACACTGCAAACTAAGCAATGACCGCCAACGCGGTGACAACGGATTATAGTGTTAAATAAAATTGCAGTAAGGGATTCCGCTTTAATTTTAAGCATCTAAACATTATTTTATTATGCGTACTACTTTTTACTCTCTTGTTGCGGTTCTCTTATTTTCTACTGTTGGTTTAAATGCTCAGAATTATGGTTTTGATTGGGCTAATTCAATTAACGCAAAATTCGTGAATGGAAGTATTTCAGCTGGTTACGGTTTTGAAATGGATGCTCAGGGAAACACTTATCATTATAGCGACTTCATAGATAGTATTGACTTAGATCCTAGTGCCGCAAATTTATATTACCCTGTACCCTTAAATATAAATAATAATTGCTTTCTTCAAAAACAGGATAATATGGGCAATCTTCTATGGGCTTATATTATTAGTTCAACAGGAGAAAAAATTATTGAAGATATCACGTTTGACTCTATGAATAATATTTACGTTACAGGGTCTTTCAAGCAAACTGTTGACTTTGATCCTGGGCCTAATGTAGCAAGCCTAACATCTTCGAGTAAAGGACATTTTTTGGTAAAGTTAGATGGACAAGGGAATTTTAAATGGGTGAAGCAACTAAATACACAACCGCTAAGTATTAGTTATGATAATAATGGTAATTTGTATATTTCTGGATTGGTGAGTGGTACTACCGATTTTGACCCAGGACCAGCTACATTCAATATTACAGTTCCTAATAGTTCATTCTATATATTGAAATTGGATACTAGTGCAAACTTCAAATGGGGTAAGACATTTAACGCTTCTAGCTCTCAAAGCTTTGCTTATAATGGTGCTATCATGGTGGACAATTCTTTTAACCCTATTCTTTATGGTGCTATAAGATTTACAGTTGATTTTGATCCGGGGCCAGCTAACTTTTCTTTGACCTCTGCTACAACTTTTAATTTTGATATGTTTGTAGTTAAACTTGATACCTCTGGCAGTTTTGTCTGGGCAAAGACAGTGGGCGCTAATGTGGATGCTTTCGCTGGTACAATCGATAGAAGTAATAATTTAATTTTTACTGGTAGATATTATTCTTTGACTGATTTTGATCCAGGACCCAGTAGTGCATCATTATCAAATGGAGGTGGTTCGGATATTTTTATACTTAAATTAAATGAGCAGGGAAATTATGTATGGGCTGTTCCTTTATCAGGACCTTATAACGAATTGGCTAAATCAGTTGAAGTGGATAATGCGAATAATATTTTTCTAATTGGTCTCCTTGATTTCAATGCGATTAATAATAGTGTAGACTTTGACCCTGGACCAAATGTGTACGCACCATCTTTAAACACAGGGACAGACAGGATTTCTTTTTTATATAAAATTGATTCAGCTGCTAATTTTCAGTTTGTTAATCTTCTTCCAGGAAATATTAGTTTTTATAAGTATCTTAAAATAAATAAATTAAATGAAATTTATATTTCAGGCTTTTGTTACGATACCATTGATTGGAATCACGGAACGGGTGTTCATTTAATGCATCCGCAATTTTCTTCCTTCGGTGCTTTGGGGTATGCCACTATTAAATTATCGCCTTGTTCAGGCAATAGTACACCTGCCATAATCAACCCAACTGCCTGTTCACAATACACATCACCAAGCACACTACATACTTGGACAACAAGCGGTACTTATTATGATACCATTCCTAACAGTACAGGTTGCGATAGTTTGCTTACGATTAATCTTACAATATTGGGTAGCACTTCGGCTACCATCAATCCGCAAGTATGCGATGTAGCTTATACTTCACCAAGTAATAATTATACTTGGAATACAAGCGGTACCTATATGGATACGATTACAAACAGCAATGGCTGTGATAGTGTACTTACTATTAATTTGACCGTGGGTAGCAGCACATTTACTACAATATCGGAGTATGTATGTGAAAGTTATACCTCTCCAAGTAACAATTATACATGGAATACAACAGGCATTTATAAAGACACCCTAACAAGAGCTAACGGTTGCGATAGTATCATTACTATTAATCTTACCGTGCATGATACTTCGGTAGTTGCTGTAGCAAATGGTTTAGCGGCAAATACCAATGTGGGCACGTT